>CAXIBZ010000252.1:0-2889 GCA_964022105.1 uncultured Methylophilaceae bacterium | reverse complement strand
CATTTACTATAACTTTTAAACTTTCAAGGCATACAATGAGTGAATTTCTTTTTACTTCAGAATCCGTTTCTGAAGGTCATCCTGATAAGTTAGCAGATCAGGTTTCAGACAGTATTTTAGACGCTATTTTAACCCAAGACCCAACCGCACGTGTCGCAGCAGAAACGCTGGCGAATACGGGTTTAATTGTGCTGGCTGGTGAAATCACCACGACGGCAAACGTTGATTATATTAAAGTGGCTCGAGATGCCATAAAGCGGATTGGCTATGATAATACAGACTTTGGTATTGACTACAAAGGCTGCGCTGTATTGGTTGCTTACGATAAGCAGTCACCTGATATTGCACAGGGTGTTGATAATGCCAATGATGATCCGCTAGATCAAGGCGCGGGTGATCAAGGATTGATGTTTGGCTACGCGGTTAATGAAACGCCACAGCTGATGCCATTCCCGATTTGGTTAAGTCATCGTATTATGGAAAGACAGGCGCAATTGCGCAAAGATGGTCGTTTACCTTGGTTGCGACCAGATGCTAAAGCTCAAGTGACATTACAATATGTAGACGGCAAGCCATATAAAATTGATACCGTGTTGGTGTCGACACAACATGCCCCAGAAATGTCATTAGCACAAGTGCGTGAGGCGACGATCGAAGAAATTATTAAGCCACTTTTACCAAAAGAATTAATCAAAGGCGATGTTAAGTTTTTGGTCAATCCTACAGGTCGCTTTGTAATTGGTGGACCACAAGGGGATTGCGGCCTCACTGGCCGTAAAATCATTGTCGATACCTATGGGGGTGCTGCCCCGCATGGTGGTGGAGCATTCTCTGGGAAAGACCCTTCAAAAGTCGACCGTTCGGCTGCTTATGCTGGTCGATATGTTGCAAAAAACATTGTAGCAGCAGGATTGGCTGATAAATGTATGGTGCAAATGAGTTATGCCATCGGTGTTGCGCAACCCACATCAATCATGATTGAGACATATGGTACAGGGAAAGTATCCGATTCCATGTTGACGCAATTAGTCCGTGAACATTTCGACTTGCGTCCAAAAGGCATTGTTCAAATGCTTGATTTGCTTCGACCAATTTATACCAAAACAGCCGCTTATGGTCACTTTGGGCGTGATGAGCCAGAGTTTACTTGGGAGGCAACAGATAAAGCGAATGCGCTAAAAGCTGCTGCAGGAGTATAAGCTGAAATTGTAGAGCAAAAAGAGGGCTAATTAGCCCTCTTTTTTTTAATTATAAATAGTTTATTTTTTGGCAGAATATAACAATGCTTAAAACAATTTCTACTAAAGAGGTGAGACTTGGGATGCATATCCATGAACTGAAAGGTGCATGGGTAGACCATCCATTTTGGAAGTCAAAATTTATTATTGATAACCCTAAAGATTTAGCCAAGCTTCAAACAAGCGTGATTAAGGAAGTCGTTATTGATATTAGTAAAGGTCTGGATGTTGATAAACAGCAAACAGTTAATTCAAAAGCGTCTATTTCCTCAGAGATTGCTTTGGAATCTTCATCTGCCAACAATGATCTTTATAAAACCAGAGCCAACACAGTTAGTGCTGCAGAAGAAGCAAAAGCGGCTAAACGTGCAATTAATGCATCTAAAAAGGCAGTCGCTAGCATGTTTAGCGATATGCGGATGGGTAAAGCGGTTAGTTCAGAAGTTGCCATCAATCTAGTATCTGATATTGCTGCTTCAGTATCCCGCAATCAGAATGCTTTAATTAGTCTAGCAAGACTAAAAACAAAGGATGACTATACTTATATGCATTCTGTTGCTGTCTGTGCCATGATGGTTGCACTAGCTAAACAGCTTAATTTATCTGAATCTGAGACAAAACAAGCTGGCCTAGCTGGTTTGATGCATGATATTGGCAAAGCTGGTATCCCGCTCGAGGTATTGAATAAACCTGGTGCACTAACCGATGAGGAATTTACTTTAGTAAAATTACACCCTCAGCGTGGGCACGACATGTTGAAAGAAGCTGGCATTGATGATGAAACTGTGCTGGATGTTTGTTTGCATCACCATGAAAAAATAGATGGGTCTGGCTATCCAAACAAATTGAAAGATGAGCAAATCAGTTTATTTGCCAAGATGGGTGCTGTGTGCGATGTTTATGATGCAATCACCTCGAATCGGCCCTATAAATCTGGCTGGGATCCTTGCGTTTCACTACAGAGGATGGCGCAATGGAGGGGTCACTTCGATGAGACGATTTTTAAAGCGTTTGTAAAAAGCTTAGGTATCTATCCAATCGGTTCCACGCTTATGCTTAAATCAGGTAGATTAGCTGTTGTTATCGACCAAAGCCCTAAGTCATTGTTAACCCCAATCGTCAAAGTATTTTTTTCTACAAAAACCAAATCACGCATTCCAACCACTGTCATAGATTTATCTAAGTCGAGTGAACGTGACACTATTGTAGGTTATGAAGATCCTTCAAATTGGGGCGTATTAAATGTTGATGAGGTTTGGAGTCAATTTGAAATTTGGGAGTAGTTCTTTATGAACCCCTAATTACATATACTGTCAGACTTTTGAAATTTTTTGTTTTAAAGCTATAATGCCAACTTCTGAGGAACGCTGCGAGAGTAATCCCATGCTCCCAGGCTCAGAGATGTTCTAACTGCGTTCACTTTTTACTGTGCGAGCACGGAATATAAAAGGTGAGCGACTGCTTCCAATGTTGTATTTCTTGCTCAGTTTTCATTTATTAAAGGAAGAATATGAATACTGTAGCTGATATTAAAGACTATGTAATTGCGGATATTAATTTAGCCGCTTTTGGCCGTAAAGAAATTGCCATTGCTGAAAATGAAATGCCTGGTTTGATGGCGATTCGTGAAGAGTTCGCAAAGGCGCAACCA
>CAXIBZ010000251.1:0-2893 GCA_964022105.1 uncultured Methylophilaceae bacterium | reverse complement strand
ACATCACCGAGTCTTGCTGAAATTCGTTCTTTTCGCTTTAAATCTGCTCCGAGCGAAACCATAGATATATCTGAAAGCATGGCTAAATTGGCGCTAAAGCGCGTGAGTAACTGATAATACCGGCGAGTCTCATCATCATAAGGGCTGCCTAAGAAACGCGAGCCAGTAAATGAACACCATAAACTTCGACTTATATTACTGATACTAAAGCCTATATGACCAAAAAGAGCATGGTCAAAATCATTGAGCGCTTGTTCATTATCACTGTTATTTGCAGCTTCTAATTCTGCTAATACGTATGGATGACAACGAATGGCACCTTGACCGTAAATAATCATACTGCGAGTAAGAATATTGGCACCCTCAACGGTCACTGCAATAGGGGCACCTTGATAACCACGTGCTAGGTAATTATTAGGTCCCATACAAATGCCTTTCCCACCATGAATATCCATGGCATCAATAATGGAAGCACGCATTTTTTCAGTAAGGTGGTATTTAGCTATTGCGGAGATAACAGAAGGCTTTTCGCCTAAGTCAATTGCACCTGTAGACAGAGTTGTCACGGCATCCATTAAATAGGCATTTGCGCCGATACGAGCAAGTGGCTCTTCAATCCCTTCCATTTTACCTATAGGCATTTTAAATTGACGCCTTATACGACTATATGCGCCTGTGGCTAACGCGGCAGCTTTAATACCACCAGTACTATTAGAAGGTAAGGTAATCGCGCGGCCAACAGATAAACATTCCACTAGCATACGCCAACCTTGTCCTGCCATATCTGGACCGCCGATAATAAAATCTAACGGGACAAATACTTCATCGCCTTGCGTGGGGCCATTTTGAAAAGGAACGTTAAGCGGAAAATGTCTGCGCCCAATGGTTATGCCAGCTAAATCTGTTGGAATAAGAGCACAAGTTATGCCTAAGTCTTCTTGCTCAGATAAAAGGTTATCAGGGTCTTGTAATTTAAAAGCTAACCCTAACACCGTTGCTATTGGAGCAAGGGTAATGTAGCGCTTATCCCAAGTCAGTTTCATTCCTAAAACATCTGCTCCATTAAATTGTCCATGACAAATAATGCCGAAATCTGGAATAGACCCAGCATCAGAGCCAGCCTCTGGGCTTGTAAGGGCAAAACAAGGGATTTCTTCACCGATAGCTAAACGTGGTAAATAATAGTCCTGTTGTTCTTTAGTACCGTATTCTTGTAAAAGTTCGCCAGGTCCTAGTGAATTTGGCACACCGACGGTACTGGCTAAAACAGAGCTTACCCCGGTAAGTTTTTGTAATACCCGAGATTGGGCATAAGCTGAAAACTCTAATCCGCCATATTGCTTTTTGATGATCATAGCAAAAAATTTATTTTCTTTTAAAAATTGCCATATTTCTGGTGGCAGGTCAGCGATTTCATGGGTAATATGCCAATCGTTAACCATGGCACAAAGTTTCTCAACAGGGCCATCTAGAAAGGCTTTTTCTTGAGAACTTAGTCTTGGACGTGGATAATTGTGAAGTTTTTTCCAGTCTGGATCACCACGAAATAAATCAGCATCAAACCAAGTAGTACCAGCGTCAATAGCTTCTTGCTCTGTCGAGGACATTTGCGGCATTATCTTTTTAAAAATAGCCAAGATAGGCATACTGATAAACTGCTGACGAATATTGTCTATATTTATTGGTAAGGCGATGACAGCAAATAGCAACCAAGAAACAATGCCAATGATGTTAAATAGAGACCCTATTGCCATCAGAGCAGCAAAACATAAGGTATAACTTGATAATGACGCTCTTGTATAGCTCATAAACCAAGTTAAGGATAATGCGATAAATAACCAAATAATAATATCCACAAGGATTTCCTTTTAGTGTATGTTTTTATGTGAAGAGAAATGAGAGAAAAAGTATTTGAATTTAAAATATTTTTTAGTCAATGATATACTCTATTTATAGAATAAATTGTAGGTTTAGCCAAGCACATTCTACTTTTATGTGTTTGGTGGTTTTAAGAGGTAAAAAAATGTGTGAATTGTTAGCGATGAGTGCCAATGTACCAACTGATATTTGTTTCAGCTTTAGTGGCTTAATGCAGCGTGGTGGTAATACTGGGCCTCACAGAGATGGTTGGGGCGTGACATTTTATGAAGGGAAGGGCTGTCGTAGCTTTAAAGACCCAATGCCGAGTGCACAATCTCCAATTGCCGAGCTTGTGACCAAGTACCCAATGAAAAGTGAAGCGGTGATTTGCCATATTCGACAAGCCAATTCAGGTGAAGTGTGTCTTGAGAATACTCATCCATTTGTCAGACAAATGTGGGGACGAAACTGGACCTATGCACATAATGGTCAATTGAAAGACTTTGAAAATGAATTACCCATCGAATTTCATTTGCCTATCGGTACAACTGATAGTGAACATGCTTTTTGTTGGATACTTGACCAGTTACACCTTGAATTTGGCGCTACGCAAGTTGATGCAAAATTACTGTTTGGTTTTATTGCTTCCTTAGCGGCCAAAATAGACAAACTTGGCGTAGCGAATATTATTATCACTGATGGTGAATACTTGTTTGCTTATTGCTCAAATAACTTACATTGGCTCACTCGTAGAGCGCCATTTGGACAAGCAAGTCTTATTGATGCAGAAATGGCAGTGGATTTTCAAAAGGAAACAACCAGCAACGATGTGGTTACAGTGATTGCAACGCAACCGCTGACAGACAATGAGACTTGGCATAAAATGCCCGCAGGACAATGGCAACTATTTTGTTTAGGGGAGTTGGTTGTTGGTGATCTCATTTGCCAAGAAAAAGATAACACGTAATCAGTGTTATCTATACCCGCTAGCAATCAAGCTGTAAGTTTCAGAGTGCTTGAGCGCTTCTTCGAT
>CAXIBZ010000250.1:0-2901 GCA_964022105.1 uncultured Methylophilaceae bacterium | reverse complement strand
GGTCAATTAGACCACTGATCAGTAATGCTGAACAAATAACTAATGCGCCTCTCCAAATTTCATGTCCAGGTAAAACACCAGTCCATAAATTGTCTATCCACTGCAATCCGCCACCAATAGTTAATCCAAATAGTAATAACGCTTGCACAATCATTTCTGATAATGCAATTTTTGTTTTTGCGGTAGAGTAATCAGCAGCTTTCTGATGTGCATCTAAAGAAATGTTGTTTGTGAAAGCCGCAGGAACCGCATTACGGTGCGTCTGTACATGTCTGATTTGACGAGTCCCCAGCCAGAAACGGATAAGAGTGCTGAAGACGAGTAAACCGACAAAGATTAATGTGAGTGTATGTGCCATATTTAAAAGTGATCTAGTAACCTGATATGATGTTGTTTTATTGTATTTTGAAGCATTTGTGCCTGGTTTAGTTCGAGCACTGTGCAATTAACGACTATTTTAATGGAAATCATGATGGAAGCTCAAAGTAATGTATTAAATAACGACAACTTAATCTGGTTAGATATGGAAATGAGTGGATTAGTACCAGATACAGATCGTATTCTTGAGTTAGCGGCGGTAATCACCGATTCAGAGTTGAATGTGCTGGCAGAGTCTCCTGTCATTGTCATACATCAATCTGATGCTGTTTTGGATGCAATGGATGCCTGGAATAAAGGCACACATGGTAAAAGTGGCCTGATTGATAAAGTCAAGGCTTCTAATGTAGATGAGCAAGCCGCTACAGAACAAATGCTTAGTTTTTTTAAGCAGTATGTTACAGCAGGTAAGTCACCAATGTGTGGCAACTCAATATGCCAAGATCGTCGTTTCATGGCGCGATATATGCCAGAGTTAGAAGCATTTTTCCATTATCGTAATCTTGATGTCAGTGTGTTTAAAGAACTCTCAAGGCGATGGAAACCAGAAATATATTCAGGATTTAAAAAATCTAGCAAGCATGAAGCATTAGCAGATGTCTACGAATCAATTGATGAGCTGAAATATTATCGCGAACACTTTATTGTTAAGTAGAAGTTGTAGACAAAAAATGAGGCGGCATTTGAATTAAATGTCGCCTCAAGGGAGGAGATTTTAGCTTTGGAGAAGCTTGATTATTATCAAGCATACACCATGCCAACTTTGATATTTTTTATAGGCCTAATGTTTTTTTATACAGTTCTAGATAAGAAATAGCGCTAGAAGCCCAACTGACATCGGTTTTCATGCCGTTTTTCTGTATTTTCCGCCATGTCTTTTTGTCTTTCCATAAATCAATCGCGTGACGAATAGCGACCAAAAGTGATACTTGGGTGACATTTTTTATCACAAAACCTGTCGCTGTATTGTTGCTTATTGTGATGGCATTACTATCAACGACAGAGTCTGCTAAGCCACCAGTAGCCGTGACAATTGGCGGTGTACCGTAGGTTAAGCCGTATAACTGGTTCAGTCCGCAAGGCTCGAAGCGTGAAGGCATGATAAACATATCTGCACCTGCCATAATATGATGCGACAGATTTTCATTGTAACCAATTTTGACGCCAATCTGATTTGGGTAGCTTTTGTGTAAGTTGTTAAAGCTCTCTTCTAACAATTTTTCGCCGCTACCCAATATTGCTATCTGACAGCCTTCTGCAACGAGTGTTGGAATGATTTTCGGTAGCAAATCAAGTCCTTTTTGATAAGCAAAACGACTCACAATGCCCAATAATGGTGCATCAGCATCAATAGTGAGCCCAAGTGCTTTTTGTAAATCTCTTTTGATAGTTTTTTTGCCTACCATACTAGACGTCGAATAGTGTGCATTTAAATAGCGATCTGTTTTTGGATTCCAACCTTGCGTATCGATACCGTTTAAAATACCAGTAAGTTTATCCTGACGTGTTTTTAGTAAGCCGTGCATACCAAAACCATAATCTATCGTTTGAATTTCTTTCGCATATGTCGGGCTGACCGTGCTTAGGTGGTCAGCATAATACAGGCCTGCCTTCATAAAAGAGATTTGATGATAAAACTCATAACCATTCATATTGAAATGAGCAGGTGGTAATTGCAGCTGTTTCATTGTGCTTGAATCAAAATTACCTTGATAGGCCATGTTATGAATACTAAATAGTGTCTTAGTAAGCGTTTTGTCGACTAATTTGACATAAATTGGGGTTAGTCCAGTTTGCCAATCATTGCAGTGAATTAAATCAGGTCGCCAACTAAAAGGAGAGCTTGTTGTTGTCAGTAAGCTGGCTATTCTTGATAGCACACCAAACCTTAAGGCATTGTCAGGCCAGTCAACACCGTTAATATCATTATAAGGGCTGCCATCACGTTCATATAAACTACTATTTTTGATAGCAATGACCTCAACATCGCTATCAGGCATTTTCCCAATATAAAGTGCACAATGTTCACCAAGTGCCTCTATGAAGCCTACATGTTGTACAGATTGCAATTTTTCCAAAACGCCAGTGTAAGCGGGTAAGAGAATTTTTATATCACCGCTAAAATTTGGTAGGTTTTTAATTGCCTTTGGTAATGCACCGCTTACATCAGCTAAGCCACCAGTTTTAATTAATGGAAATGCTTCCGATGTTACAAATAATACATGCACTTTTTTCTCATTATGAAATTTGGTGAAAGAGGGTATATCTACTATTATAAATGGTATTGATGAAATTCTAAATGAAGGAGACGTATGTTAGTCGGGCAATGGATTGCGGTAGGGCTGGGTGCTGCAATAGGGGCTTGGATGCGATGGGGTTTAGGGTTAATGCTAAATGCAACATTGCCTGTTTTAGCGATGGGAACACTGGCGGCGAATTTGATTGGAGGATATCTGATGGGATTGGCCATTGCAGGGTTTGCCTTAGCGCCAACACTCTCACCCGAGGTGCGTTTATTTGTTA
>CAXIBZ010000249.1:0-2904 GCA_964022105.1 uncultured Methylophilaceae bacterium | reverse complement strand
AAAACGCACCAATTGTGTGCTTTTGGCCAGATGTGATTGTTTGGCGACTTAAACATATACTATTTGTAAAGATAGGCATTTCTGGTACAGGCTACCCTATATAGACAGGAGTAAAGAATGGAAGCAATTAGTAAAATACTGGCTCGTGCAAAACAAAGAGCAGAGGATAGTCATTTGCCTTATTCAGGTGCGCTTACACCGATGGAGGTCTATGACGTTTTGCAAAAGACTGAGCATGCCGTGCTAGTCGACGTACGCTCTAGTGCAGAGCTAGAGCTTGTTGGGAAAGTTCCAGAGACAGTTCACATTGAATGGGCATTTTACCCAGGGATGTTAGCTAACCCTGATTTTGCTAACCATTTGACGATGCAGGTCGATAAAGAGGCTTTGGTCATCTTTATGTGTAGAACTGGAGGCCGCTCTCATAACGCTGCAACATTAGCTTCGTCATTGGGTTATACCGAAGCATACAATATGCTGGAAGGTTTTGAGGGTGAGGCGAATGCGGAAAGACAACGCACGCTAATCAACGGTTGGCGGCATGCGGGCTTGCCTTGGAGTAATTAGTAACATGACAGACAAGTACGCTGTTATCGGTCATCCGATTGCGCACAGTAAATCACCAGATATCCATTCAGCCTTTGCCGCACAAACAAATCAGAATATTGAATATGAAGCCATTGAGGCACCGATAGATGGTTTTAAGGAGGCGGTGGCAGAACTCATTGCGAAAGGTTATAAAGGAGTCAATGTAACTGTCCCATTCAAGTTTGAAGCATTTCAATTGGCGAATCAGCTGAGAATGCATGCGAAGCAGGCTGGTGCAGTGAATACATTACTGTTTTCTGATGGGAATATTATTGGTGACAATACCGATGGTATTGGACTTGTGCGTGATATTGAACAAAATTTACATAAGTCTATATTGAGTAAGCGGGTTTTAATGCTTGGCGCAGGTGGCGCGGCTGAAGGTGTTTTACATCCAATATTAAACGCAGCACCTAGCCAATTGGTGATTGCTAACCGTAGCGTGAGCAAAGCCGTTGCTATGTTGGATAAAGTAAAAGATTTAGTTGAATACCGCTCTGTTAAATTCGCTGCTTGTGCTTTTGCAGATTTGAAAGGGCAAAAGTTTGATATTGTGATTAATGCAACCTCAGTTGGGTTGCAAGATGCTAGATTACCAATTCCAGATGATATTTTTGCGGATGGCTGTTTGGTATACGATATGATGTATGGCAAAGAAACGCCATTTATGAAACAAGCGCGAGAAGCAGGTGCGACTGTTGTTGATGGGTTAGGCATGTTAGTAGAACAAGCAGCAGAGGCTTTTTATTGTTGGCGTAATATACGTCCACTGACGGGACCTGTTATTGAGAAGCTGAGAGTATAAATTTTGTTATTACAGTGGTTTTTTAATAGTAAGCCAAAAGCAAAGCCGCTGACTGCGGCTGGATATATTAAACGTTTATTTGCATTTCTTCTTTTGTGGCTCTTGCTACATTATCTTTGGATTTTTATCCAAATTTGTTGGCTGATTAAATTCAATCCTTCATCAACTGCATTTATGGAGTCAAGTCTTGCCACGATGCGAGAGGAAAATCCAGATGCTAAACTAAAGCATCAATGGATTGACTATGCAAAGATTTCAAGTAATTTAAAACGTGCTGTTATCGCTAGTGAGGATGCAAAGTTCATGACCCATAATGGCTTTGACTGGCAGGGTATTGAGCATGCCTTTAAAAAGAATGTTAAAAAGGGAAAATTGGTCGCAGGTGGATCAACAATCTCGCAGCAGCTGGCGAAAAATTTATTCCTATCCAGTAAGCGCTCTTTGGTCAGAAAATTTGAAGAAGTGATTATTACATTGATGCTAGAGCAACTCCTCAGCAAACAACGGATATATGAAATTTATCTTAATGTGATTGAGTGGGGGAATGGCGTTTTTGGAGCCGAGGCTGCAACTAGACATTACTTTAATAAAGGGGCACATCGTTTATCGACTTCAGAAGCAGCAAGATTAGCCGTCATGGTGCCAAACCCACGTTATTATGACAAGCATCGAAATACCCGTTATCTAAATCGACGGACAGCGACAATTAGCGCTAGATTACACATGGTGCAAGCACCCTAGAGGTAAATGAGTGGATTGGTATTGGTTATTAGCTGCTGTGTTAGTGATGCTAGGTTTTATTGGTCTGGCGTTGCCTGTATTGCCAGGAATAGTGCTCATTTTTTCTGGGTTATTGTTGGGGGCCTGGATAGATGGTTTTGCACGCGTTAGTGAAGTGACGATGGTTATTATTGCTGCGATTGCATTGATTGCTTGGGTATTAGATTTTTTTGCTTCTTACATCACAGCGAAAAGAGCACGGGCAAGCAAATTAGCACTGTGGGGAACTTTGATTGGCGCAATATTGGGTGTTTTTGCAGGGATTGTTGGTTTGATCATTGGTCCTATCATTGGTGCTGTTGTCGGTGAGCTAATCACGATGGGGAGTACCAGTGATGCAACACGTGTAGGCGTAGCCGCAGGACTGGGGTTCGTATTTGCATTAGCCATTAAATTTATATTAAGTCTTCTAGCCATTTCCATTTTTGCTTACGCTTATTTCTATTAGTTTTTAATTCTTCGCTACTATTGGGATTAGACCCTAGTTCTACTGTTTATTCGTGGCATTGAAATATAGCAAACAGGCTTATGCTATTTGGTAATCTTATTGCCCAATAGAGGTCGTCATGAACTTAATTGATAAATTTTTTGATCAACCACAAACAATGCCCATGCTGCCAAAAGTGGTGCAAGAGGTAACAGCACTGCTTAATGATGGTGATGTTGATATCAAGATCTTAGCAGATAAAATAAATCATATTAGTACAGCAGGTGGAGCACTGGTACTGTAT
>CAXIBZ010000248.1:0-2979 GCA_964022105.1 uncultured Methylophilaceae bacterium | reverse complement strand
AGTGCATCTTTCACTGCTGGCAGGCGTGTTCTAGCACGTTGTTTCAGTGCCATAAATGCATCATTGGTGCGCGGCAGATCATCTTCACCTACGAAAGCACGATCAGCTAGCGTAGCAATTAAATCCTCTTTTAAATCTTCTGGCGCAATCACATTGCGTAATTGCAAAGCGTATTGGTTAAAGTTAGGCAAGGCTTTTTGCAATTGCTTCATTTGTTCTTTGAGTTCAAAACACATCAATCGACACACACCAGCACGATGTGATAAGTACGCCGCTTGTTCTGTATCGAATAATTTAATAGAAACACTATCAACATGGTCTTCTAGCGCGGGGTAACCTGTGAGCTGATGCCCTTCTTTGCTAAAAGTGAGTGTGGCAGGTAAATCACCAAAATCCCACTGTTTAATGCCTGATTTCTCAATATGGTTACTTGTGCTTTTTCTAAAGGTAAGCTGCGCTGCATTGCCAAGCTGTTTTTTTAAGGCTTGCCAATCTCGTCCCATACCAAGTTCGCGCTGCTTTTCATCAATCACACTGAAATTCATGAAGAAGTGCTCAGGTAATTTATCAAGCATAAAATCATCAACACCTAGTTTAAGCTTGGTTTGTTGCTGAATATAGTCGACCAATTCAAATAAAATAGGCTGTGCACCAACCTTGGCTTTCTCTAAAAAGCCAGTCACAAAGTCTGGTACTGGCACACAAACGCGGCGGAACGTTTTTGGCAAAATTTTAATTAATGCTATGACTTTCTCGCGTAACATACCTGGCACCAACCATTCTGCTCGCGTAGCATCTAATTGATTCAGCAAAGCCAATGGTATGGTGGCAGTGACTCCATCTAAGACATGGCCAGGCTCAAAGCGGTATTTTAGATTAATCGTCACACCATCCATTTCCATACTTTCTGGAAATTGTGTTTCAGTCACACTATCTGCGGTATGGCGCATTAAATCATCTTTGGTTAAAAACAATAGTTTTGGATTGTCTTTTTCAGCTTCTTTGCGCCAAGCTTCAAAGCCTATACCGTTAACAATTTCTTTTGGTACAATCTTGTCGTAAAAAGAAAATAATGTATCCTCGTCGACCAATACATCTTGCCTTCTAGCTTTATGCTCTAATTCTTCAATTTCGGCGATAATGCGCTTATTTTCTTTTAAAAATGCTGCATTTGTTTCTAATTGCATATTAGCCAACGCTTCTCTTACAAAGATTTCATGAGAGACTTCTGTATTAACCGGTCCATAATGTACGCGCCGTTTTGGTACAACGGTTAGCCCATATAGACTCACTCGCTCCCATGCTGTCACTTGTGCTTTTTTTCTGTCCCATCTGGGGTCGCTATATTGACTGCTGGTTAAGTGTCCGGCTATTGGCTCTATCCAATCTGGTTCTATTTTTGCCACGCAGCGTGCATAGAGTTTTGAGGTGTCAACCAACTCTGCTGCCATTACCCATTTAGGACGTGATTTCTTTAAACATGAACCTGGTGCGATATAAAAGCGGATACTGCGCGCTCCAGAATAAGCATCGTTATCGCCATCCTTAAAACCAATGTTGCCTAATAAACCTGAAAGCAAAGCACGATGTATTTGCTCGTAACTAGCTTCTTTTGTATTTAGTTTGAAATCCATTTCTTCAGCAATTTCTTTAAGCTGAAGATATAATTCTCGCCATTCTTTTAAGCGCAAAAATGATAAGAAGTTAACATGACATTGATTGAGTAAATCTTTATTAGACTTTTTAGTTTTAAATGCATGTTCGAACCAATCCCAAATTTTTAGAAAGCTCATAAAATCTGAACCTTCACCATCGAACTTAGCGTGTGCATTGGTCGCTGCCTCACGCTTATCCATTGGACGCTCACGAGGATCTTGTATGCTAAGCACGCTGGCGATAATTAACACCTCTTGTAAGCATGCCTCTCTCTTGGCCGCCAAAATCATACGCCCTACACGTGGGTCTAGTGGTAGCCTAGCAAGTTGCAAGCCTATTTCTGTAATATTACGATTCGCATCAACAGCACCAAGCTCTTGTAATTGCAAATAACCATCAGCAATTAAACGCGAACTAGGCGCTTCAATAAATGGAAACTGATCCACATCCCCTAAACGCAATGCAGCCATGCGTAAAATCACACTAGCGAGTGAACTTCTGATAATTTCAGGATCGGTAAACTCAGCACGGTTGTTAAAATCTTCTTCAGAGTACAACCGAACGCAAATACCATTTGATACGCGACCACAACGCCCTGCCCTTTGCTTAGCGGCTGCTTGTGAAATTTTCTCTATTTGTAACTGCTCTACTTTAGCCCTTGTACTATAGCGGTTAATTCTTGCCAAGCCAGCATCAATGACATATTTAATACCAGGCACCGTCAAAGAGGTTTCAGCGACATTGGTTGCTAATACAATGCGTCGCTGTCCGTGCGGCTTAAAGATTTTTTGCTGATCAGCAATACTTAAGCGTGCAAACAGCGGTAGCACTTCAATATGCTTAAGCTTAGGCGAGCGCCCTTGGTATTTGCGTAAATGATCAGCTGTATCCCTTATCTCTCGCTCACCTGGCAAGAAGACCAAAATATCGCCATCACCTTGCCGAAGCAAATCATCAGCAGCAGCTAAAACCGCCTCCTCAATGGCCTCTTCTTCATCGTCTTCTGCCAACCAACGCGCTTCTGTTTTACCTTTGCGTTGGATGCCATGCAATGTCGTGTTTGGCGACTCATCATCTTCGATGTCGTCGTCTTCAGTTGCAACTTCATGTGAAATATAGCCTGCTTTTCCTAAAGGACGATAACGCACTTCAACAGGGTATGTTCTGCCACTGACTTCAATAATCGGCGCATTAACTAGCTCACCAGCCGCATTGGCCATAGCAAAGTGCTTACCAAACCTTTCTGCATCAATGGTTGCAGAAGTAACGATGACTTTTAAATCTGGACGCTTTGGTAATAATTGTTTGAGGTAGCCCAGTAAG
>CAXIBZ010000247.1:0-2991 GCA_964022105.1 uncultured Methylophilaceae bacterium | reverse complement strand
GATCTACACTCTTTCCCTACACGACGCTCTTCCGATCTTTTGGTAAATCCAAAAAAATTCCCAGATGCGGAAGCCAAGTCGCTTGCCGTTAATGCCGCGGATTTACTTGACCATGCTGTTGTCACAACAACCTTGGATGATGCGATTGCTGATTGCAATTTTGTTATCGCGGTGAGCGGCAAAGAGCGCTCTCTTTCACAAGAAGTCATGAGTGTACGAGAGGTTGCAATTAAAACTAAACAATTGGCTAATAATCAGCAGGTCGCATTGGTTTTTGGCAATGAAACGAGCGGCTTAAGCACTGCTGAAGCAAGTAAATGTCACCTTCTTGCGACTATACCAGCCAACCCCGACTATACCTCTTTAAATCTGGCTCAAGCAGTACAAATCATGTGCTATGAGTTACGCATGGCATTTACCGACGGCAATATCCATTACGATGAAAAGCCTGTTGAATTAGCAACGCAAGAAGAGTTAGAACGGTTCTACGACCACTTAAAAGAAGTGCTTACCTTGATAGGCTACATCAACCCCAAAGCGCCCAAAAAACTTTTTGAACGGTTACGTCGTATGTATGCAAGGGCGCGCTTAGAAAAAGAAGAAGTGCAATTATTAAGAGGCATTCTGACCTTGACCGAAAAACCGAAAAAACATAGCAAATACTAATACTGCACGTATTAAGATAGTCTCTTACTCTGTTGTTTGATGTCCAGCATTGGGTGATGCCATAACATCTAGCGTCAAGGTAGTAATAACAGTTCTATCTGTTGCTTTCACCTCGGCGATATCTGCTACCGTCAATCTTTCTTGACTAACGCCATGACTGACTAACGCCGCTTTAATTGCTTCACCTCTTGCTTGCGCAAGTGTATTCAAGTCATTTTTACCGACATCAATACTCTCTATTAGTTTTGCTTGTGCTTTTTCGTAGTGTCCTTCTTCAGGCTCCTCAAACTTAGAAGCCAGACGTTTGAGCAAGCCTTTATTCGTTAAGTCGTTATACAACGAATCAACTGCACCTTGGGCATCCTCGTTACCTAAATCGACTGGGCCTGGCTTTTGACCCTCTTCCAAATCTATACCCATTTCTTTCATCACTTGCCTACGGTAGCGCTCTACCTGAATCGCCTGAGTATCAGCTGCAAGGCTATAACTTGGCACAATTCCTAATGCTAAACCTTGTCTTTTTGCGAGCGCCTGACTAACATTCATGAGCTTTTCGAGTTCAGGTGGCGATACTTCGCTGCTCCCTGCTTCAAAAATGATGCCATCAAAATCTTCCCCATCGCCACCAAATAGCTTTCCTAGTGCACGAAAAGGCGCTGTCACAATTTTTGTTATCACGTTTCTAAATGCTTTCCAAGCAATACTAGCAAAGCTAAATTCTGGATTATCTAGGCTTCCTTTTATGGGTAAATCTAAATCGATTACACCATTGCTATCCTCTAAAATCGCAATAGCTAAATCTAAGGGCAAATCTGCAGCTGTATCACTTTCAACCTTATCCCCTAGTTTGATTTTATTAATCACAAATTTATTCTGAGCCACTAATTGTTGTTGCTTGATTTTGTAGTCAAGATCTACTGAAAGCCGCCCTGAATCAATATACCTGCCTGCAAATTTTCCAGAGTATGGAGTGAGTTTACTCATGTCAAGATTAGCAAATGTAAGCTTGATATCCATAAACTCTGTTGCACGCAAAGGCTGTAATGAACCGCTTATTTTAGCACTGCCATAAGCATCAACCTTGCCAGCCATTTCTACTTGAGCGACTTTATCCGCTTTTGTTGAAAGGCTATTCATCACACCATTCAATGAATGAATGTTAGTTCCAAATTGTGGCGTAAGTGACAAATCTGCAAACTCCAGCTTCGCATCCTTGATACTGATCGCATCAATATCCATTGGAAAAACGTCTGTTGCCGACTGCTTATTTAAAGAGCGGGTTTTTAGTTTTGCAGTAGTTAGTTGCTCGGCGGCTGGCCCTGACCGTTTTGGTTTAATTAATGAATCTTGATTTGCAGATTCAGACTCAACAACCTTGCTAACATTATCTGGGTTTTGTGCTTCTTTAGTATTAACCGCACTTTGATTACTTCCATTTGTTTTTCTTAGAATACGATTTAAGTTTGTTGTTTTATCTTCATAGATAATAAATTTTGCGGAAGGCTGTTCAATTTTCAGTTTTCCCATATGTAACTTATTAGGCATTAGTGACAATTTCAGATTATCACTACCTAAGCGGCTCCAACTCAGGAATGGTTTATCGTCAGCCTCTTCAACAACGGCAAGTTTTTCCACACCAAACTTACCGTTAAAATCGAGTTTAAATGCTTCTTCCTGCACTAGTTTTAATTGACCAGAGACATCTGCACTACCAGTATTGAGTCGTAATAATGCAAATTGGTTTACATATGGGGCAAAGGGTTTAAGTGATAGTTTTGATAGTTGCAAACGCAAGTCTGCTTTCAATGGAGATGGCCATAAATTGCCATTGGCGCTTAACTGCCCACCTTGCTTAACTGTAAACGCTGCTTTAAACGGTAAAGGTTTTGTTATGTCAGAAGTAACATCATTAAATTCGATGCTTGCATCTTGCACATCCATCACAATGGCACTAGGTGCACTGTTATCTTGTATATGCACATTAGCTTGATTCAATGCAACACTTGGTACTTTAAATGACCATGCCACAGACGCTTTATTATCGTCACTCTCTTTAGAATCTCCCTTAACTTCTACTGTGACATCTGGCTGTTGCGCACTCACTTTTTCTTGTTCTGTACTACCAGCTGATGGTATAGGTGCAGTGTCTTTAGCATCGAACAACGCCAGCCAATTGAGGCTATTATCAGCATTTTTAATAACAGATGTCTTGAGGCCTGATAGCATTATTGATCCAACGTTAACAGGTTTATCAACTAGTCCAATCTGTCCAGCCGCTATCGTTATTTTATTTAATGTCGCAATAGGCTGAATATCATTTTGCGG
>CAXIBZ010000246.1:0-2996 GCA_964022105.1 uncultured Methylophilaceae bacterium | reverse complement strand
AACGTGGAGGAGGACAGCTACCTAGTATTTGCGCTGCTATTTGCTTGCTTAATGGTCCTGAAACGCGAACAATGCCGATGCCGCCAGCGCCACTAGCTGTAGCGATAGCAGCAATCGTATCGTTAGTATTAGCGCTTAGCACCTTTTTTTGCTATCGTTTCCGCGTGAATCGTCTTGTTGATATACCATTGCTGTGCGATTGATAAAATATTGTTAACCAACCAATATAAGACCAAACCAGCTGGAAAGAAAAAGAAGAAAATACTAAACACTACTGGCATGATTTTCATTACTTTAGCCTGTATCGGATCTGCCGGTGCAGGATTTAAATAAGTTTGGATAATCATGGATGCACCCATTAGAATTGGCAAAATATAGTATGGGTCTTTTGCTGATAAATCTGTTATCCAGCCAAAGAATGGCGCATGGCGCAACTCTACTGAACCTAGTAACACCCAATAAAGTGCAATAAAAACAGGGATTTGAACCAGAATTGGTAAACAGCCACTTAATGGATTAATTTTTTCTTTACGGTACATTTCCATCATAGCTTGCTGCAGGGCCTGCTTATCATCACCAAATTTTTCTTTCATCGCTTGCATACGTGGCGCCATCTCACGCATATGTGCCATGCTGCGGTAGCTTGTTGCTGATAACTTGAAAAAAGCCGCTTTTAATAGAATAGTCAAAATGATAATCGCCACACCCCAGTTACCAATAAAACTATGTATTTTTGATAACAACCAGAATAATGGCTTTGCAATCACGGTTAACCAGCCATAGTCAACTGCATATTCCAAGCCTGGCGCAGCTGCTTCTAGAGCAGGAGCACTCTGCGGTCCTGAAAATAGAGTAGCGGACACATCAACTGATGAAGTAGATGGAACAGCGCCAACTGGATTAACTAAACCAATCGCATAAATTTGATCAGATAATTGCTTAGTATAAAACTCATTGGTGGTGCCAGATTTTGGAATCCAGGCACTGGCAAAATAATGTTGAATGACCCCAACCCAACCATCTTTAGTTTTTAATGATAGATTTGTATCAGCCATATCATCAAAGCTTAATTTTTTAAACTTATCTGCCTCTGTGTAATAAGCGCCACCTGTAAACGTTGGCATAAACGTAGACCCTTGGTTCGACTCATTATCATGCAATAACTGATAATAAACAGAAGGGTGAAGCTCATTGCCGCTTTCGTTTACAATATGGTGAGTGACATCCACTTCATAACGGCCGCGGTTGAATGTATAAATTTTATCAACACTAACTCCATTTTCTTGCCATGATAACTTTACTGATAATGCATCTGCTGTACTATCCATCATGTAATTGCTAGCATCGCTAACGAATTGGCTTTTATGATTTGGTAAGTTCTGACCAATAAGGCCGCTTTGCGCAATATAAAGGACTGGATTATTAGTATCATCCAACAAAACAAAATTGCCCGCTTTTTTATCATCCGCTAGATGTTTTTTGAGGGTTAAGCGACGTAAATCACCTCCCGTGGTACTAATCTCAGCTACATATAAATCTGTCTCGACTTTAACAAGTTCATCCGTATCCAATTGAAAACTTGTCGTGTTGCTAGCATTGACACTAGGTGTGACTTCTGTGGAAGCAGCAGGAATACTTGTGTCAACTGGTGCGGTCTTTGTGCTGACAGTATCTAAATTTTTAGGCGCATCTTTAACTTGCCATGCATCCCATAACATCATGATTGAAAAAGAAAAGACTATAAATAAAACTAAACGTTTGGTATCCATAAAACTCTTTGTTAAATTAAATTGTTACTATTGAAAAGAAAAAGCTAAGGTACAGGATCATGACCACCCTCGCACCAAGGGTGACAGCGTCCGAGCCGCATAACAGCTAGACGAACACCTTTAAATGCACCATATTTGTTAATTGCTTCAATTGCATAATGCGAACAGCTCGGCACAAATCGACAATTAAATCCAATAAATGGACTTAAGCACCATTGGTACAATCTTATCAATCCAATAAACAGCTTGCTCACTATCGTTCCTAAGCTAATCGATGCTGTATTTTACCAAAAACATCAACCAGTTCTTGTTTTAATGCTGTGAACTCAGCATTATAAAATGGTTTTGTCACTTGGATAACCACATCTACGCCATCTAGTATGAATTGTTCTTGCCGGCATAACTCTCTTAAGACGCGGCGCATATAGTTTCTCCGCAGAGCTAATTTAGCAACTTTCTTAGCTACCACAAAGCCAACTCTCACCGTGTGCAATTGATTTGGTTTAAAGTGAACAACCAAATGCTCGCTTGTATAGCGTTTTCTAAAACTAAAAACGGATGAAAATTCATCCGTTTTTCTGATCATCACTAATTTGCTTACTGTTGGCTTAGGCATTACAACATATTGTATGCTTAGCTATATAAATACAAACTTGTATTTATATTATAAACCCAAACGTTTACGGCCTCTTGCACGGCGTGCCGCAATTATCTTACGACCACCTTTAGTTTTCATGCGTACCAAGAACCCGTGCGTGCGTGCGCGACGTGTTTTAGATGGTTGATAAGTACGTTTCATTTAAATCTCCATTTGCGAATGCTACAAAGCCCTCCATTAGACACGATAAGCATGTAAGTTGTCAATCAGAAATTACTAAAATAAATTTATCTTTGCCTGTGGATAAGTTGGCGCAAACAGGTTAGAATTGTTAGCTTAATTGGTAATAACAAAAAAATACTATTGTTAATATAAACAAACACCAACTCTTTCAATCAACTATAACTGGGGTGCTGGTAAACCGATGGAAAATTTTTGGCCTGCCTGCCTTAGCCGTTTTGAGCAAGAACTATCAACACAGCAATTTAACACCTGGATTAAGCCACTAAGAACAGAAATAATCGATAATAATATTCGTGTTATCGCCCCTAATAAGTTCGTACAGCAGTGGGTTAAAGATCGCTTTTTAAATAAGATTGACCAAAATATTAAAATCTTTTATAAAACCC
>CAXIBZ010000245.1:0-3016 GCA_964022105.1 uncultured Methylophilaceae bacterium | reverse complement strand
ATAGGATTTAATAATTCCTAAATAATGAATAATAAATATTATCTGCTCACTAAAGAGGTGGGGTTCAGCAGATGCTTACCAAAAAAAAGAGATCTACACAGACCTCTTTTTTATTTGGGTTTAATACGTGAAATTATTGCTGAGTGCCATCTTCATTTAGAATTTGCCCTGTTTGCTTTGGTTTAATTAAAGGTGCAGTCGGACGCGGTCCTGTATATTGCAAGCCGATACCAGCATAGACATCATCTGCTGCAGTTTCAGTTCCAAAACGTTCTTTGTCTAGTTCTCGGATTTCTTGGCTAATGTCTTCAACATCACTCTGGTCAACACCCAGTTCTTCTAAAATTGCACCGCCAAATAGCATTGCCGACTCGAAGGTTTCGCGTATCATGTAATCCACATTTTGTTTTACTAAATGCAGCGCATGCTCACGGTCATAAGAGCGAACCAGTAACTTGGCCATAGGAAATTCATTTTGCACCAACTCTACGATCTTATTCGTCGTTTCTTTGTGGTCTACGCAAACAACAATGGCTTCAGCCGTATCTGCTCCAGAGGCATGTAAAATATCTAAACGGGAACCATCGCCATAATAAATTTTAAATCCAAATCTTTCAGCGTTTTGAATCATGTCGATATCATTATCAATGATGGACACATCAATGCCTCGAGCAAGCAATAATTGACTGGAGACTTGTCCAAAACGACCGAAACCAATCATTAGTACTTTTCCAGAAAGTCCTTCAGCAACACGGACATTTTCTAAAGAAGTTTGTTCTTTAGTTTGGATAAAACGTTCAAACAGAATGCCTATGATGGGGGTCAAAATCATCGACAAGATTACAATTGCAGTCAGGTTTGAGCTTTCCTCAGCACTAATGATTTGAGCACTCAAGGCGGCAGCAAAGAGTACAAAAGCAAACTCTCCCCCTTGAGCCATTAGTAATGCGCGATCAAGTGCTTCAGAGTGTGAACTTTTGGCCAAGCGTGCAGTCAGATAAATGATGGATGCTTTGACAAACATCAGCAGAATTACAGCACTTAAAATTAACATCCAGTTATTTTTTATGACGTTAAGGTCTAATGACATGCCTACGCCTAGAAAAAATAATCCGAGCAATATGCCACGAAACGGTTCAATATCTGCTTCAATCTCATGGCGAAAAGTGGATTCGGAGAGTAATACCCCTGCAAGGAATGCCCCCATTGCCATCGATAAGCCACTGACTTGCATCAGTAATGATGCGCCGAGCACCACTAAGAGTGCTGCTGCAGTCATGACTTCACGGGCTTTGGCTGCGGCTAATAAGCGAAATAAAGGGTTAAGCAACCAATAGCCTGCAGCGATTAAACCTGCAATTGAAATTAAACCAATCCCAATGCTCTGCAAACGCGCAGAAGTACTTTCAACAACTTGATTCGGTGCGATAAAAGCGACAATTGCCAATAAAGGGACAATCAATAAATCTTCAAAAAGCAGGATCGAGACAATTTTTTGTCCTCGTGGTTGAGCAATGTCTCCACGATCCCCCAAAAGTTGCATCACAATTGCAGTCGAGGTGAGTACAAAGCCTGCAGCACATACAAAACTCACCTGCCAAGAATAGCCATAGGCCAAGCCTACCGCCATTAGCCCCAATGAACAGGCACTAATCTGTAATGTGCCTAATCCAAAAATTTCTTTTCTTAAACTCCATAAATACGATGGACGCATTTCTAGTCCAATCACAAACAGATACATCACAATACCAAGCTCAGCAACATGCAGAATAGACGCAGAATCGTAGAAAAACGCTAGTCCAAATGGACCAATAATTAATCCTGCAATTAAATATCCCAATACCGAGCTTAATCCTAGGCGCTTGATTAAGGGGACTGAAATCACTGCCGCTGTGAGCAGTATGACAGGGGATAGAAGGTTGATAGATGTGGCTTCTGCACTCATATCTTTCTCAGATTTTGTATAGAGTCTGTTAACACGTCAAGCATAGAAAGTAGATTCAAAACACAAGTGTAACAGGTTTGTAGTTAGTTGAAACAGTTAGGTATTCACTATACCCGAATTTCAAGTAATCAATGGGATAATTTTATCACTGCATTTGAAACACTACCTAAATTTTTAAGGTTTATAAAAAATATTGCTTTTTTATACTATGGGGTACTATAGTGTTAATGCTAGCGAATAAGGAGGTCTGATGCCTAATCAGGTTGAAGACAAAAAAAGATTCTGCGACGTGTCAGAAAGATCAAAGGTCAGACGCAAGCGATTGAAAAAGCGTTAGAAGACAATGTGGAATGTGGTGCAATTCTGCAACAATAGCATTATGTCGAAATAAAAACCCAGATTTTGGCTCAGCTATGGGAAATTTTTTTAACTTTTATATAACAAAACTGTCTGACATGCATACATTAGCAATGTCAGAATCAGTTATTCATTCTAATCAATTGTGGAGTTTTAGTCATGCTTAAAACAGCTTTATATGTCCGTCTTGAAGCTAAACCGGGTAAAGAAGACGAAGTGGAAGCTTTCCTTAAAGCCGGTTTACCTATTGTAATGGAAGAACCTGCGACAGTTGCGTGGTTTGGCTTACGTCTTGGACCTACAACATTTGGTATTTTTGATGCATTTCCTGATGAGGCGGGTCGCCAAGCACATTTATCTGGCAAGGTTGCAGCTGCGTTGATGGCTCAGGCCGATGAGCTATTTTCAGAGCCACCATCAATTGAAAAAGTAGATGTTTTGGCTAGTAAATTACCAGGTCATACCGACGCTTAAATGTATGAGGGTGCTGCCTGAAATTTTGAATGAAAGGCAGCACCCTCTAGCATGTCAAAGTCGCTCGACCAAAATGCTTATTATGACAATATCTTACACACGTTGATATTAATAGCCTATAAATATTATACGATTGAATAATCACAATGTAAATTATAATGCAATAAAATTTAACTCGTATTTGGGCACTGTATTTTTATAGTGTTTTTACCTCTACTCAAGCCCTTCTCAGAACAAAAA
>CAXIBZ010000244.1:0-3020 GCA_964022105.1 uncultured Methylophilaceae bacterium | reverse complement strand
CCACTTTAAACTGCCCGCCACTTAAAGACAAAAGCTGCATTTCTTTGGTGATTTTGTCGCTAAGCACTTTGGCTGACTGGTGTCGTGCTACACTCAATTTTTTTGCCGATTGTATATAGGCTTCTAGTGCTTCATGCACCGCTTTTCCTAAAACACCATCATTAGCATAGCTCTCAAGCTCTGCCATGCGCATTTTTGAAACATCCAGCAACTGGGGCAACTCTTCAGGCCGTATGCGGTATTTACGCGAAATAGCATGAATTGATTGTATGCGTGACTCAACTTCCGCCAACCTTTCAGGATCCAAGTCATCTCGCTGTAGATAGCGATTAAGACTGCGAGAGACTTCCTGTAACTGAATAACCGCAGAATCAATTATTTCTGTCGCTTCTTTTAACTCGCTATCTAACTCCACCAAACTTGCTAGTTTTTGCTGTACATGACTTATCATAGAAAGTGCATCTGGCTCACCTTCACTAGCTAATTGCAAACATGCCTCGACGCCTGTAATAAGCTCTGCACGATTGCTTAAGCGGCTGTGTTCTTGCTGTAATTCCTGCCACTCTTCTATCACAAAGTTTAGTTGTGTTAGTTCGCGCACCTTGTCTCGCAATTCGGCTAATTCATCAGCATAGGCTTGCGCATTTTTTTCAAGTTCTATTTGTTGAAGGTGAAGCTTGTGCCATGACTTATATAACTCTCCAACTTGTTTAGCCAATGCCTCACTGCCAGAATACTCATCTAATATTTGCCGCTGCGTATTGGCATTCAGCAAAGAGTGATGCGCATTTTGACTATAAATATCAACCAAAAGCGCACCTAATTCGCGCAACTGACCCACTGTTGCAGTTGCTCCATTAATAAAACCTCGACTGCGGCCATCGGTGTATATTACACGACGTAAAATCACATCATCTTCAACATCAATTTCATTTTCAGCTAACCATGACCGTGCTTCATTATTTTGTAGAATGTCTACTGTCAGACTGATATCGGCTTTATCACATCCATTTCGAACTACTTCACCGTCGTTACGAGCGCCCAACGCCAATGAAAGCGCGTCAATTAAGATTGACTTTCCAGCTCCTGTTTCTCCAGTCAACGTAGTAAAACCCGAACTAAACTCCAAATTTAGCCGATCAACAATTACAAAGTTTTGGATGGATAATGCTTGTAACATAGATTAATTATTCAATATTTATTTCGTGGTTTTTAATTTATTAATTCAGTTTTTTTGGCTTTAGTATTGTGTAAATCACAAGGCAACAAGCCGAAGACAGTACACCCTGTACGGCAAGGCGAATTCAACGCAGTGAGTTGCACAATACTAAAGCCAAATCAGCCCCAGTGGAGCTTGTTGCGCAACATATCATAATAACAATAGCCACTCGGATGCAGCAAAGTCACCGCTTCTTTTGCTCGCTCTACTTTGACACAGTCCCCTAACTTCATGGCTAGTTGGTATTGTCCATCAAAGCTAATTTGCGCATCATCTACCTGCATTAATGTAATTTGTATTTTTGAGGCGCTATTAACAGCAAACGGTCTGTTACTGAGCGTGTGCGGACAAATAGGCACTAACGCAATGGCATCAAGACCAGGGTGCAAAATAGGGCCTCCTGCCGATAAAGAATATGCTGTTGTTCCTGTAGGCGTGCTAACGATTAATCCATCTGAACGCTGTTTGTGTACAAAATTCCCATCAATAACAACTTCCAGTTCAATTAAACGTAAACCACTTTTTAATACAATATCGTTAAAGGCATGGTTCTCAAGAATGACTTTATTGTTTCGATAGACTCTTGCGCTGAGCATCATCCTTTCTTCTTTTTGATAATTCCCTGCCAGTATTGCATCAATAGACTCAAGCATCTGTTCGGCACGTAAGTCTGTCAAAAAGCCAAATCGCCCACGATTGATGCCGACGAGCGGAATGTCACTATCAATAAGTGCTCTTGCTACACTCAGCATCGTCCCATCACCGCCCATCACGATGGCTAACTCTACATTCCCATTCAGTTTATCCAGCGCCACTGTTTCATAGCTGTCGATACCAGCATACTGTGCAGTGTCTGCTTCAAACAGTACTTTAATGCCTTTAGCATGGAGGTGGCGTGCCAAATCTGCCAAATCACTTTGCATCTGCTCTACCGCAGCTTTTTGCATGAACTTGCCAATAATGACGATACGATTGAATTCTTTTTGCATGACAGAATTTAATCACAGATAAGCGTTTACAACTAGTGGCAACTAAGTACTAAATAAGGCAAAATATTAGCTTACTTCGATTAAGTGAATGAATAGTTTGGACGAACGCGCACAAATATTATTAAAAACACTAGTTGAACATTACATTAGTGATGGTCATCCATTAGGTTCAAATGCACTTCTACAGTATTCAGGTTTAAGCCTAAGCTCTGCCACGATACGTAACATCATGAGTGATCTTGAGGCAAATGGCTTTGTGACCAGCCCTCACACATCAGCAGGTCGTATCCCAACGCAGCAAGGTTATCGTTTCTTTGTCGATTCGCTACTCAGTGTTCAACCTTTAGAGTTACAGCAAATTCAACAGCTTGAAAGCTCGTTAAAGTCATCGGATCATCAAACTTTAATCTCGACTGCGGCTGACATACTTTCTCATCTGACGCAGTTTGCAGGGATGATATTAGTACCCAAACGCAAAACGATGGTGTTTAAGCATCTGGAGTTCATCACTTTATCCGAAAAAAGAATTCTAGTAGTGATTGTTGCAATGGACGGCGGCGTACAAAATCGTATTATTTTAAGTGAGAAACCTTATAGCACGTCAGAGCTGACACAAGCGAGCAACTTCTTTAACACGCATTATGCGGGTCAAACGATAGAAGAGGCACGTCAGAAGATTCATGGTGACCTCAAAAAAATGCAAGCTGATATTAGCAAGCTCATGGCTGCCGCACTCAACTCAAATGAGCAAGATAAAAATAGAGATGGCGTTATTATTGCTGGCGAACGTAACCTGTTGAACATTGATGAAC
>CAXIBZ010000243.1:0-3026 GCA_964022105.1 uncultured Methylophilaceae bacterium | reverse complement strand
AGAAAAGATGGAATGGAAGTTGAAAGATATAATTTATTAAATCCAGATGTAAAAGAGTCAGTAGGCTATTTTAAAGATAAGCATGTTGCTGCCGTGGCTGGTATTGGTAACCCAGACCGCTTTTTTCAACAATTGCAGACATTAGGTCTGCAGTTTAGTCAGTGGCCGTTTAATGATCATCATGCGTTTACTCGTCAAGATTTGAGCAATATAAAATGTGACGCTTTGATTATGACAGAGAAAGATGCAGTAAAATGTCAGGCTTTTGCGGAAGCACATCATTGGGTGCTACCCGTAGAAGCAAAAATCGACGGTGACTTACTGCCAATGTTATTATCAAAACTACAGCAAAAGACAAATGAATAGAGGTGCATGATGGATGCAAAATTATTAGCGATATTAGTCTGTCCTGTCACAAAAGGACCTTTAATTTATAAAAAAGAACAAAATGAGTTAATTTCAAAATCAGCGCGCTTAGCCTATCCCATTCGAGATGGTATTCCAGTATTGCTAGAAGAAGAAGCGCGTAAACTCAATGAAGACGAATACGCAAGAGACGAAAAGGGGCGGTAGTGTCTTTTAAGGTGGTTATTCCAGCACGTTATGCCAGCACACGTTTACCAGGAAAGCCATTGCTGGATATCGCGGGCAAACCAATGGTTGTGCGTGTCGCAGAGCAAGCAAAAAAAAGTGGGGCAACTAGTATTGTAATCGCAACTGATTTCGAAAAAATTATCCAAGTCGCTACTAGCCACCAAATCCAAGCAGTCATGACGCGTGTCGATCATGCTTCAGGTACGGACCGAATTGCGGAAGTCGCACAACAACTCAACTGGGAAGATGATGATATTGTCGTTAACGTGCAGGGCGACGAACCGCTCATTGATCCGCAACTGATTCAAGAGGTAGCGCTTACATTGGGTCATAGCCGTCACGCAGTCATGGCAACCGCTTGTCATGCCATTAGTGATAAGGCCGCTATGCTCAACCCCAATATTGTCAAGGTGGTGATGGATGCTGAGGGTCATGCATTATATTTTAGTCGCTCACCCATTCCCTATCCGCGTGATGAAGCACACAAGCAGAACATTAAAGCCCATCGACATATCGGTATTTATGCATACCGTGTTGGATTTTTAAAGCAATACACAGAACTTAGTGTCACTGAGTTGGAGCAGATAGAAAGCTTGGAACAATTAAGAGTGCTGTATCACGGCTATAAAATAGCTGTGACGGTTACTGATAATGCCCCAGCCAGCGGTGTTGATACACAGGCTGACCTAGAGCAAGTACGGCGCATATTTACGTAATAAACCCAATTTATTGGCCCAGAATTAGCCCAATACCCAATAAGCATGGCATGAGTAGGCACACGGCAACATTGGCAGCCATATACCTAGGAAACAAACCAACTTGAGAACCATGTTTTAGAGCACCATAACCTGTATAAATAGAAAATAGCATAGGCAACAGAGCGATTAAACTTAGGCTAGGAATATAGTCTTTCACTACATAGTATACAATCAGCGCGTAGCTACTTAGAGCGAACAATCCATAGATTAGATTGCTCATCGTAATGCCATATACAATCGGCAGGGTTCTTCTACCGATATTGGCATCTGCATCAATGTCGGGATACTGATTTAAAAGTAGTAAATTATTAATTAATAAAAACGGCGGTATCGATAATAGCCAAGCTAATTGAGCATATTGGTCTGCTAGCACAACATAAGTCCCAACAACCATCAAAACACCAAAGCCTAAGCCTGGTGCTAACAAACACAGCAAAGGGTGTTTATTCAGCCACGGCGTATAAGTGATGATTAACACGATACCTGCAATCCCAATAGGTAATATCAGACTCCCCTTTGTCAGTAACAAATAGATGCCTATTAGGGCGGTTAATGTCAACGTAATCAAGCCCATGATTATGGTCAGGTTTGCTGCATTAGGATTTGCTGGTAAAGCGCCACTGCCTCCACTAAATGCTGTTTTAATCGTTTGAAGATCTAATCCGCTCTTAAAATCAATATACTCATTCAGCATATTCACGCTTACATGTGCAGAAATAGCACCAATCACAATAATAAATAACAAAAAATAATTGATTGGTAATTTGAGGTAGATCACAATGCTCACACCAAGAAAAATGCAAGCAGGTGTTAAGGTTAAGAATGATGGGCGTGTCGTCATTAACAGACTTATTAATGAATTGTTGCGCATTCTACTATTTGTATTGTTAGTGCTCATGCTAAATCTGAGCCGATGGCAATTAATCTATTTTAGTAAACATTTGTTTAGTTGCATTGTTCATTGGTATCCAAAACCTCGTTACTCCACTTAATCATTTTCCTTAGTGCTACTTCACTTGCTTGTTCTAATGCAGTCGTGCCTCCTTGCGCATCTGGCGTAGATGATGCAATACTTTCGCTGAATAACTGGCTTGCAATGATCTGGTAAGTCCTTTTATTCCTCACAAATGCATTTAGTTGAATAACACCATAACTTCTTTCAACAGTAGAGAATACATGGTCAAATGCTTCTATTTTTAGCTGTAAGCTACACTTGCTAAGTAATGCAGTCTCATAACTTATTATTTGGCTTGCTTTACTTAGTAGCAGTTCTTGTGGCGTAGCTGCCCAGCGACTTTTTGCATAAAAATAGACACGTGAAGGGTTATTGTAGTTTAGACGATATCTGATTTTATGGTGATTAAGTGCTTCCGTTACTATTGGTTTTTCCAGCATAATTTTTGACATAACTGGTTGATGACTTTCATCTAAAGCAGATAAACCAAAATCAAATAAAACAAAATTTTGTTTGCTAGCATTTACACTAACACAGCTAGTCAGAGTTAATGCTATTAAACTAGTGGCTAAAATTACTAAATTTTGGCGGCAAAATACTTTCATGGTTTCGGCGTGAACCCTTCTTCACCAGGTCCTGGCGACACAACTGACTGTCCAAAAATGATGCTTTGCGGGTCGTCCTCAAGTACGCCAGCAAGTTGATTAAAATGAAGTAAG
>CAXIBZ010000242.1:0-3051 GCA_964022105.1 uncultured Methylophilaceae bacterium | reverse complement strand
CCTCACGGATACGGCGACCTTCTGCAGTGCGAACAGGAATGTTTTGCAGATTAGGATCGGAGCTGGCTAACCTGCCAGTTATGGCAACTGCTTGGTTGTAGCTGGTATGCACACGCCCTGTGTGAGGGTTGATCATTTTTGGCAGTTTGTCGGTATAAGTAGACTTGAGCTTAGCCAAGCCTCGATACTCCAATAACACTTTAGGCAGTGGGTAGTCCAGCGCCAGTTGCTGTAAAACATCTTCATCTGTACTCGGTTTGCCAGACGGTGTTTTTTTAGTCGGTTTAATGCCAAGCTTATCAAACAGGATTTCTTGTAATTGTTTGGGCGACCCTAAGTTAAATTTTTGGTCAGCAAGTTCATATGCTTTATTTTCAAGTTCTACTAAGCGCATACCAATTTCATGACTTTGTTTATTCAGCATGTCAGCATCAATCAAAACACCATTGCGCTCAATGGTATAAAGTATCTCCATGGATGGCATTTCAATTTGGCTGTAAATAAAATTGAGCTTTTCATCCTTAACTAAATGGGGATGCAATGCACCATGGATTTGCAGGGTAATATCCGCATCTTCGGCTGCATATTCACTCGCAGATTCCACAGTCACTTCGTTGAAGCCTACTTGTTTTGCACCTTTTCCCGCTACATCTTCAAAGTGAATCGTTTCTAGTCCCAGATGGCGCATAGCAAGATCATCCATGCCATGGCTGCGATGGCTTTCTAACACATAAGATTGCAATAAGGTGTCATGCGCAATGCCATTCAGTGCGATGTTGTGGTTTGCCAGAACATGCTTATCGTATTTTAGATTTTGCCCAACTTTTTTGATGTTGGCATCTTCCAGTATCGGTTTAACTTTTGCGATTGTCTCTTGAAAAGGTAACTGCTCAGGTGCATCAAAATAATCATGCGTAAGTGGCAGATAGGCTGCTTTGCCTGCTTCTACGCTAAATGACATGCCAACAATTTTTGCCATCATCGGGTCTAAGCTGGTGGTTTCAGTATCAAAGCAAACAAGCTCTGCTGATTTAATTTTTTCTAGCCATTGGTCTAGTTGTGCTGTGGTAAGTATGGTGTCGTATGCACGATCTGTATTGACCGATGCAGCAAATAAATCTGTGGTACTTTGTTTGGCTTCATGCGTGGCTTGTGAAACAGGCGCTTTGCTGATGCCAGTTGGGATGATGCCGTTACCATCCATTTTTTCGACCTCACGCTTCCAGCTTCTAAGTTCAAAGCGATCAAACAATTCGATGAGCTTAGGCTTATCGAGTTTTCCTGGTGCGAGATCAGCCAAGTTCTCTTGAATGCCTATATCACATCTGATGGTAATTAACTCTTTAGCTGTTGGTAGCCAAGGTAGCGCAGCACGTAGGTTTTCGCCTATCTTGCCTTTAATGTCGTCTGCATGTTTGATGATGCCGTCAAGTGAGCCATATTCTTGCAGCCATTTTACAGCTGTTTTAGGCCCGACTTTCTCTACCCCAGGCACGTTATCGACTTTGTCGCCAACCAGCGTTAAGTAATCAATGATAAGACTCGGCGGTATGCCAAATTTCTTTTCAACCCCTGCAATATCCAACACATCATCAGTCTTTCTAAATGCATCACGCATGGTGTTGACGACAGTAATGTGTTCATTCACTAACTGGCAAATGTCTTTATCACCTGTTGAGATAATGGTACGTATCTCATGGCTTTCAGCTTGTTTGGCCAATGCGCCAATCACGTCATCAGCCTCCACCCCGTCAATCATGATGAGTGGCCAGCCTAATGCTTTGATGGCTTCGTGTAGCGGTTCGATTTGCGGGCGTAAATCATCCGGCATGGCTGCGCGGTTTGCTTTGTACTCTGGGTAAATGTCGTCGCGGAAGGTTTTACCTTTGGCATCGAATACGCAAGCACAGTAATCAGCAGGATAATCTTTGTGTAAACGGCGTAGCATGTTCAGCACGCCATGAATGGCACCAGTAGGTTCATTAGCCGCATTGCGTAAATCGGGCATGGCGTGAAAAGCGCGGTATAGGTAAGAGGAGCCGTCGACGAGTAATAAGGTTTTCATTGCAAAATCTCTAATGTGCTAATTTGTTTTACGTTATTCTCCCATATCTGGCTATACTTTATGTAATATGATTTTTACATCAAATTAATAGCAATCATTAATAAGAAGGAAGTGGAATGGCAACAAGAAAGTTACCACAAATGACGACGCCTGAGTTATTGCATGGTGATGCAGAAGGCAATGAGTCATGGCACGCATTTGAGATAATCTCTGAGTATGTAGGTGCAACCGAAACCTTGAAAAGAATTATGCCTGCCGTATCAATTTTTGGCAGCGCACGTACAAAGCCAGATCATCACTACTACCAATTGACAGAAAAGCTAGCAAGGTTGTTGTCAGACTCTGGGTTTACCGTTATTTCTGGTGGTGGTCCTGGCATTATGGAGGCTGCTAATAAAGGCGCCTTCCCTGGCGTGGGTCCCAGTGTAGGGTTGAATATTGAGTTACCTTTTGAGCAGTCTGGCAATGGTTATCAAGATATTGGCATTACGTTTAAAACATTTTTTATGCGTAAAGTCATGTTTGTTAAATATGCATCTGCCTATGTAGTGATGCCAGGTGGCTTTGGTACATTGGATGAATTAATGGAAGCATTAACGCTTGTACAAACTGGAAAATCGCACAAAATACCTATTATTTTAATGTGCTCAGACTATTGGGCTGGTTTAATAGATTGGCTTAAAAATACTTTGATAGGAGAGGGTATGGCATCACCAGATGATATGGACCTAATTCAAGTGATTGATGATCCGAATGAGGTGGTTGCAGCTATTTTTAAATACTATGAATCTAGAGGATTTCAACTCAGTCCAGAGGATAAGAAAAATCAGCTTAATTTGTAATGAATTCGGGTATGCGTTCCTGCTTTTTGATAGAATGGCTTATCGTTCTTAATTGGGTGAAAAAAGCCATGAAAAAGCAATCATTGTTGAACTTATCGGTAGGGCTTGCACTAGTACTAGTTGGCTCGCAAATCTCATATGCAG
>CAXIBZ010000241.1:0-3061 GCA_964022105.1 uncultured Methylophilaceae bacterium | reverse complement strand
TCATCGCGAGAAGGATTAAATAAACTCATTATTTGGTCTCTTCTGAAAAAAGTGCGATAACAGCAGAGTATTGCAGCATTTCACTTTTCTCTGCTATTGGTGCAATTTCTCCGTTACCATAAAAGCCTATAATCGGTAGATTAGGAAATAAAGTCTTCAGCAATTCTAAGTCTTGATCACTACCATCGTAAAAAGATGGGCCGCGCCCTAGACACGAAAATAACAAAGCAAATGTTGGCTCATCTTCTAATTGCTGACCTAATGCTGTTGCAGTTCTAACGATATCGATTTGCGCAGCATTGACGTCTCTAATCGCCCAGCACACCCAGTCATTCTGCGCAAGCGGCTTACTGTGTGTAACCGTACCTCATGTTTCTTCACAGGCAATAATGCTCGCAACATTATATTGGTTCTGTAATAGCGCAGTTTGATTGCTAGCATAAATGGCAACAATCTGATGCAGTGGTATATCGTGAGTTTGCTTGTTCAATAATTGCCAAGCAGTTTCAAGATGGTTGACTGCAAGCATATTATCTATTTGTACTAGATCGTAACCGTCTGTTTTGCTGATTTTCTGAGGATCAGAGAGTCGTTTTAAGCCGTGAGATGCGGCAACTGCAGTCTTGGTATTTTGAAACGCAATATCACAATAGCCCTGTGTTGCCCCTTTACCATTTTCCCATACTGAAAATGGACCTTGACCAATTGCATCGCCAGAGATGCCACCAAACCTAAGTCCAGGTTTACTTAACCAAGTACTATTCATTGCACTCGGAGCTGCCAGCGTCATGAGTAGTTCGCTATGGGTTTTATTTTTTTTCACGTTGAGGGAGATAGTGTCATCAAAAATCATGGCAGCAGCAGCAGGGCTGTCTAGTATCCAATCTTCTTCTGTAAAGATGCCTGTCGCTGAACAGCCGATGATTTGTGTGCAGCTGGCTGCTTTTGCTGCGGCCTTAATTGATGATTCTGGGTCTGATGCAAATTCAGCACTTAAAAATAATAATACGGCGGTAGGCGATTTGATGCCTGACTTTTCAATGGCGCGTTCGACAGCTTGTGCTGCAAGTTCTGGTTTTGCCGTTCTACCAAAAGCTAGACCTGTCGCGACTTTTTTCTTCATGATTCCCCTGCCATCAGATGCGGTGATGGAATCGTTTTGTCTTTATATTCACATAAATCAACAATACAGCACTCGCCGCATTTTGGGTTACGTGCTGTGCAAGTATAGCGACCATGTAAAATTAATAGATGATGTGCATCTTCAAGAAATTCTTTTGGAATCGTTTTAAGATACTTCTTTTCTACCTGCAGAACGTTTTTGCCAGTGGCGAGTTTGGTTCGGTTACCTAATCTGAATAAATGCGTATCGACCGCTATGGTTGGTTGGCCAAACGCAGTATTTAAGATCACGTTGGCTGTTTTGCGGCCTACGCCAGGCAGCGCTTCTAATGCTTCTCGTGTATCAGGCACTTTGCCTTGATGTTTTTCCAATAACATTTTGCAGCAACCAATCACATTTTTTGCTTTTGCATGATAAAGCCCGATAGTCTTGATGTATCTTTCCAAGCCTTCAACGCCAAGGTCGAGAATAGCCTGCGGTGTATTGGCTACCGTATAAAGCTTTCTTGTCGCAATGTTCACACCTTTGTCTGTTGCTTGCGCAGAAAGGATCACTGCGATTAGCAACTCAAAGGTTGAGCTATGTTCAAGTTCTGTTGTTGGCTCTGGTATTGCATTGCGTAAGCGTTGAAATATTTTGAATCGTTTTTCAGCGTTCATCGCAAGCAGTTTAGCTTAATGTGCAGGCTTCAATGAACCCGATGCTGTCGGCATTGGTTTTTTTGTCGCTTTACGTTGCTCAGCCCAGTTGTGGGCAGCAATAAGAAACCCTAAACCTAAAAACGCGCCCGGGGGTAGTGCAGCAAGTAAGAAACCTTGGTAATCAGGGATAATAGTTAATACGGCATGTTTAAAATTCTCACCCAATGCTAAATCTAGACCAGAGAATAGTGTGCCCTTACCAAGTAGCTCTCGCATGCCGCCGAGTAAACCAAGTACAAACGTCAGACCTATCCCCATAATAAAGCCATCCCATATTGCAGGCGCAGGTGGGTTTTTGGCTGCGAATGCATCAACACGTCCCAGAACAATACAATTCACAACAATGAGCGGTACAAATATACCGAGTACTTTGTGTAGCGGCGCTGCAAATGCGTGAATCAATAAATCAATCACGGTAACCAGTGCTGCGATGACCAAAATAAATACAGGTAAGCGAATTTCATTTGGAACAAAACGGCGCACCGGTGAGACAGCGCCGTTGGATGCAGCCATCACTAATGCAGTTGCAAGACCAAGGCTAACGCCATTTACCACGGTGGTCGTGACAGCAAGTGTAGGGCATAGTCCCAGCAATTGAACCACGCCAGGGTTTTGTTTCCATAAACCGTTAACTGTAATTTCTTTAAATTGGCTCATATTTAGTTTTCCTCTTTTACTGAGGTCGTTTGCGGGATGTTAACTTCCGAATTGGTATTCAACAGACTCGATTTATTTGCTTCAAAATATTGCAATGCTTTATGCACAGCATTAACAACGGCACGTGGCGTAATCGTGGCTCCCGCCATATAATCAAAATGACCACCGTCTTTTTTCACTGCCCAGTTACTGCTACTTGTTTTTGAGAGTGACTCACCGTCAAATAGTTTAATCCAATTTGATTTTACTATCTCAATATAATCACCAAGCCCAGGTGTTTCTGTATGTTTGATCACGCGCACGCCAGAAATCGTACCATCTAAATTAATCGCAACTAAAAGCTTAATGTCACCACTGTAGCCATCGTGTGCAATGGCTTCCAGTATAAGGGCTACTGGTTCACCATTTTTTCGGGCGATATGCGCGATGGATTGTTGCTTGTTCCCCAATAAGTCATTTGGCGCTATCGGGAGTATGTCGTTTAAAACATCATTATCATATCGATCATCTGCGATCACTTGGTGGAATAAATTAATTCTCACCTCTGCCTCACTTTTTGCAATCGGGTCTTTAGTTACTT
>CAXIBZ010000240.1:0-3061 GCA_964022105.1 uncultured Methylophilaceae bacterium | reverse complement strand
CAGACTGGTATTCCAGCAAAAGCCATCAATGCAACAATTGAAAAACTGGGTGGTATTGATATTGTAATTAACAATGCTGGCGTGCTTGATTTCATCGCCTTTGAAAATCAATCAGAAGCACGCATACAAGAAATCATTCATACCAATGTCACTGCAGTAATTCAATTAAGTCATGCTGCCATGCCATATTTTAAGAAAAATAATGCTGGTCATTTAGTCTTTATTGGATCAATTTTCGGCTCGCTTGGCTTTCCACATTATGCAACTTATTGTGCTAGTAAATTTGCTATTCATGGATTCTCACAAGCGTTAAGAAGAGAGTTAGTTAATACCAATATTGGTATTACGTATGTAGCACCTAGATTTATTAAAACGCCTATGAATAATCAAGCTGCTACTGCAATGACGAAAAAGTCAGGTAGCAAAATGGACAGCCCTGAAACAGTTGCTGAGTTGGTATTACAAGCATTAGAACGAGAAAAACAAGAAGTTTTTATTGGTCAGCCAGAAAGATTTTTTGCTTGGTTAAATGGCGTAGCGCCCAAGTTGGTTAACTTGGGCTTGAAGAAACAAACTAAATTGGCGGAGTCTTTTTTACATAAAGGCGCCAACAACTAGTGTTTATAAATAGAGCACCGCTGGAAAGACTGTTAAAGCAAGTACAAAAACGAGCCATTCCAAGTTCCACCGCTCTAAATGTCCAGTAAAATGTAATGTTAACACTACAATTGCGACAATATAATATATTGCAATAAGGATCATAATAACCTTAAGTAAAACCTATGAATTTTTGCGTAAATAGATTTATAACACTACACAGCTGTATGATGCAATAAATCTTTTTCTACCAACGAGAATTCGCTTATGTGATAGGCAATAAGAATGATTAAAAAAGACAGTGATACGATAGAAATAAGCAAGCATAAATCACCAAAAAATCGCACTATCAAAGTTGATATTGATGAGAATATTAACTGGAGTAAACCCGACTGGAGCAGAGAAGAGCCCAGAAAATTTTGGGACCCTAGTCGTAAATTATTGAAGTCTATCCGAGATTATCAAAAACTAAAAAAATCAAGTAGTCTGTTCTCTCGGTTCAGATCAAAATTAATCGTCATCAGATACCGATTTTGGAGCATGGTGACGGGTGCAGAAATTGATTTATCCTGTCATATCGGTGGTGGTTTATTAATTCCACACCCTAACGGTATTGTCATTCACCCTGATTCTGTTATTGGCATTAATTGCCTTATCTTTCAACAAGTAACGTTTGCTGGCGTTGTTGAGCTTGGCATACATGTTGATATTGGTGCTGGTGCAAAATTACTCGGTCCGTTAAAGCTTGGCAATCATGTAAAAGTTGGCGCTAATGCTGTCGTTACTGCTAGTGCAGGAGATAACGTCACATTAGTAGGTATGCCAGCTAGAGCCATCAAACATCGCACCGAATAAGCTTCTCGACAGTCTCCCAGAGTGGGTCTGTTACAATGTAAGCAGACTTAAACTTAAATCTATTTCAAACTATCCGGATTGCGATGGGTTTATCGATACTTTAATCAAACTGGAGAGCTAAATGCACGTATCATTTGAAGAAGCACAAGAAATCATCGATAGCGCAGTCAAAAAATCAAAAGAGTTAAACCTTAAAATGTGTATTGCTGTGCTAGATTCTGGTGGCAATATTAAAGCCTTTGCAAGAATGGATGATGCTTGGGTTGGTAGTAGCGACATCGCCATCAAAAAAGCAAAAACCGCATGCTACTTTGCCATGCCTTCCGGTGAAATAGGCAAACTGTCCGTACCAGGAAAACCATTGTATGGTATCGAACACTCCAATGAGGGTCTCATTAGTTTTCCTGGTGGCGTACCCATTGTTGATAAAGATGGCATACTTATTGGCGCTGTTGGCGTGAGTGGTGATACCGTAGAAAATGACCATCTCGTCGCCGTTGCTGGTGCAACCCGATGTGGCGAGTGCGAAATGGCTGAACATCCTTGGCGCACATAAGATAGCATCAAAGTTTAGTGCTTCTGCACTAAACTGTAGCCACTATCTCGCTGCAGAATATTTATCATAGTGGCCTATCTTCACGCGTATCACAGTCAACTTAACCCCGTTTAAATGTCTTTAAGACTTGTAATATCTGCATTTCGCTGTACACTAAACTCGTAGTTCCAAATAATTCTGGGGGAATAAAATGGACTTTACAACACTCTTCAATAGCTTACAGGGTCAGCTTGGACAGCATCTTCCTGGTATCTTTGGTGCACTTGCGGTTTTAATCGGCGGTTGGTTAATTGCCGTAGTTGTTCGGGCAGGTTTAAACCGCTTTTTGAATATGATTGGCATCAACAAGCGTATTTCGGAAAGCACAGGCCAAGAGGTCGATATCGCATCGGGGATATCACTCGGTGCATTTATATTGATTCTATTGATTACGTTAATTGGTGTTTTCAGCAGCCTAAATCTACAAGCAGTGTCTGAACCCTTTAATGTAATGGTTACGCAAATTTTTCAGTACTTGCCGCGTATTTTTGCTGGTTTGATTTTGCTCGCAATTGCTTGGGCAATCGCAACGCTAGTTCGGCTAGTTGCCACAAAAGCACTCGCAACCACAAAACTGGATGAAAAATTGAGTGCAGAGGCTGGTATGCAGCCCATGAGTAACAATGTTGGCAATATGTTGTTTTGGATTATCATTTTGATGTTCTTACCTGCATTGTTATCTACATTTGAATTGAACGGATTGCTCGCACCTGTTCAAGGAATGGTGGATGAGTTTCTAGCGATGGTGCCCAATATTTTTGCTGGTGGTGTTATCGCACTTGTCGGTTGGATTGTGGCCAAAATTCTGCGTGGTCTAGTGACTAACATTTTGGCAACCAGTGGCATTGATAATATTTCAAAAGCCGTTGATCAGGATGGCAAAAATACTATCAAATTATCCAATGTGATTGGTATGTTAGTTTTTATCTTTGTCTTTATCCCAACACTAATCGCTGCATTGGATGCACTACAAATGGAAGCGATTTCGCTTCCTGCTAGCAATATGCTGACCTT
>CAXIBZ010000239.1:0-3090 GCA_964022105.1 uncultured Methylophilaceae bacterium | reverse complement strand
AGATGGTGATGTACCCCGCTCTAGAGAGCTGGGTACGGTAACCCTGTTACTGGCAGCTGGAATTGGTATCCTGATGATGGGAGACCATCTAAATGCTGCGCTAAAGCACACACTGACTAAAGGTCTTACATTGGATCGTGCATCCGCATTCGACCCTGCTTATTTGCTCATGCAAATCACTGATTCTGTTTTCGATCTATTGTTTGCATTCGCTCCGTTGGCTATTTTACTCGTGATTGTCGCATTAGGTTCACCAGCGCTGATTGGCGGTTGGTTACTAAGCGGAAAAGCACTGCAACCAAAATTCAGCAAACTAAATCCACTTAAAGGCATTAAAAATTTATTTTCAAAAAATTCTGCTGTCGAATTAGTCAAATCAATTTTAAAGACTATTTTAGTAGGTAGCGTTTCATACTTTGTGATAGCCCATGACATTGATCCAATTTTGGGCTTATCCATGCTACCAGTTAAAAATAGTATTGGCGAAGTTGGCTCTTTAATGCAAGTTGGATTTTTGTCTATTGTCAGTGCACTTATCTTGATTGCCCTGATTGATGTGCCTTTTCAGTTATACCAATACGCACATAAATTAAAAATGACAAAAGAAGAAGTGCGCCAAGAAATGAAAGAATTGGAAGGAAACCCTGAAATTAAAGCACGTATTCGCCAACAACAACGTGAAATGGCAAAACGTAGAATGATGTCAGAGATTCCCAATGCTGATGTTGTGGTGACCAACCCAACCCATTACGCCGTCGCGATTAAATATAAAGAAGATAAGATGCGTGCGCCAGTCGTCGTTGCGAAGGGTGCTGACGCACTAGCGCTTAAAATACGTGAAGTAGCAAGTGAGCATAAGATTATGACACTGGAATCACCTAAGTTGGCGCGTGCACTCTTTGCACATGCTGAGCTTGAACGTGAAATTCCAGAAACACTTTATGCAGCTGTAGCAGAAGTACTTGCTTATGTCTTCCAAATGCGGATTTTTAATGATTATGGTGGTTTCCAACCAGAGGTTCCAACAACATTACCAGTGCCAGAAGAGCTAGATCCACACAGCAAAACGGCTACTGCTAGTACAGCTGAGACGGAGGCATTTGCATCATGAATGACAAATGGCTAAATGCGATAGACGGACGCACCCTTGCAGGGCCAATCATTATCATCATGTTGTTGTCCATGATGATATTGCCGCTACCGGCAATCGCGTTGGATGTGCTCTTTAGTTTTAATATTGCCTTGTCAATTCTTGTGTTGTTAATTGGCTTACAAACAAAAAAGACCTTGGACTTTATTGCATTCCCAACGGTTTTACTCGTGACGACCATGTTACGACTATCACTAAACGTAGCCTCTACACGCGTAGTTTTAACGGAAGGCCACACTGGACCTGATGCAGCTGGCAAGGTGATTGAAGCGTTTGGTCACTTCTTAATTGGCGGCAACTATGCAGTTGGTATTGTTGTATTTGTCATCTTAACAATCATTAATTTTATGGTGGTAACCAAAGGTGCTGGTCGTATTGCTGAAGTAGGTGCGCGCTTTACCTTGGACGCGATGCCAGGTAAACAAATGGCAATTGACGCAGATTTAAATGCAGGCTTGATTGGTGAAGAAGAGGCAAAAACAAGACGCGCTGAAATCAGCCAAGAATCAGAGTTCTATGGTGCCATGGACGGTGCGAGTAAATATGTACGTGGTGATGCGGTAGCCGGTATTCTTGTGACCTTAATTAATGTAATCGGTGGTTTGATTGTCGGGATGGCACAGCATGATTTGGCTTTTGCAGATGCTGTTAAGAACTATACCCTACTAGCCATTGGTGATGGTCTTGTTGCTCAAATCCCTTCACTGGTAATTTCTGTATCAGCAGGTGTAGTTGTATCCCGCGTCGCTAATGATGAGGATATTGGTGGACAACTCATCACACAATTATTCTCCAACCCGAAAGTAATCTATATCGTTGCTGGCATCATAGCGAGCATGGGCGTTATCCCAGGCATGCCTAACTTTGCATTCTTAATGTTGGCGGCCACGTTAGCAGGTGTTGCATATTATATTGCCGAACAACAAAAAGCCGTTGTAGAGGAAGAGCCTACCAATGAAGAAAAACCTGTTGAAACAGAATCAGAAGAAGCCAGTTGGAACGATGTTGTCCCTGTTGACATTATTGGTTTAGAAGTTGGCTATCGCTTAATCCCGCTCGTGGATAAGGGACAAGGCGGTGATTTGCTCAAACGGATAAAAGGCTTACGCAAGAAATTTGCACAAGAAATTGGATTCCTTGCCCCTACTGTTCATATCCGCGATAACTTGGAACTTAGACCTACGGCATATCGCATTACATTAAAGGGTGTTGAAGTTGCTGAAGGTGAATCCCATTATGGTCAATTCCTGGCAATCAACCCTGGTGGCGTCACTGCTGCATTACCCGGTCCTGATACAAAAGACCCAGCATTTGGCTTGCCTGCTACTTGGATTGATGCAGACACAAGAGATCAAGCACAAGCAATGGGCTATACCGTTGTTGATGCGGGCACTGTGATTGCTACCCATTTAAATCATATTATCTCGATGAATGCAGCAGAGCTATTGGGCAGAGAAGAAGTGCAGGAATTACTTGATCATATCAGTAAAGATGCACCGAAACTCATCGAAGATTTGACGCCAAAAATGCTTCCGCTATCTACCGTACAAAAAGTATTGAAAAACTTATTGTCGGAAGGTGTGCACATTCGTGATATGCGTACGATTGTTGAGACCTTATCAGAGCATGCTCACCAAACACAAGATGCCGCAGAGTTAACAGCGCTAGTGCGCGTACGCTTAGGTCGCGCGATTGTGCAGCAATTATTCCCAACGGGTGATGAGATTCAAGTAGTGGCATTAGATAGCAATTTAGAAAAATTGTTATTGCAAGCAACGCAATCAAACAATGCTGGCGGTGCTGCGATTGAACCTAGCCTAGCAGAAAGCTTATCAAGCCAAGCAGAAGCGGCAGCGTACCAGCAAGAACAGATGGGCGTTTCACCAGTGTTATTGGTGCCAGCGCCACTCAGGGAAGCACTTTCAAAATTTTTACGCCGT
>CAXIBZ010000238.1:0-3133 GCA_964022105.1 uncultured Methylophilaceae bacterium | reverse complement strand
GCGAGACATTTAAAGTACTTAGCCAGCAATTTCAAACGGCATATGTACCATTCCTGCTTGAGGGAATAGGTGGTGATTCCACACTCATGCAGCAAGATGGCATTCATGCGAATGCAAGTGCGCAACCGATGATTTTAGAAAATGTTTGGCCTAGCTTAGAACCATTGCTAGTCAAAAAAACTAATTAACCTGTATGTGGCTCCCAAGAGACTACTAAACCCATTTCATGCTCTCTTGCTACTAACTCGGCATCAATGCCAATGTTTGGAATGATGACTAATGTCTCATCCATAAAAATCAATGGTAACTGTGCTCGCTGCCAAGGCGGTATCGCACTAGCCTGCATAACGGTCTTTAGCTGCCTCCTTGGCCGACCAAGTGCGGGTTTAAAATACTCACCACCTTCTCTATTTTTAATTCGCAATTGAATGGCCTGTCCTCTACGCTCGTAAGCAAACCCTTTACCTAATTGTTTGGTAAACGTTAATCGTGATTGGTCAGGCAAAAGCAATGTTTCTTCACCTTGCCACAATTGGTTAATACTCGCCACCTTTTTCATTTGGCGCACTAAGTATGCATGTCGCTGATAACGCATTACGATTAAATCGTCGGCAACATTTACTTTGATGGCTGCATCAGTTTTCTTTGATTGCAGTTGACTCAATATTTGATTCAGTAATGCTGTGCTTGGCATATTAATCTGATTATTTGCTAACCACCAACGGATTAAATTACCTTGTCTGGCAGGACTCAAATTAAATAACGCATCCAATCGAAGCACTCCAAACTGGTGACTATTATCGATAACCAACTGAGCATCGATTGTTGCCAGCTCATCTAATAACAGACTGGCATTAGCCATATGCATGGCAGACCGTGAAAGTGTGCTTGATATATCTTGATAGCGCTGATTAAAAGTTGGAATCAAAGTATGGCGAATAAAATTGCGATCAAAATGTGTATCGCTATTACTCTCATCCTCTATCCATTGGAGCCGATGTTTTGTTGCATAGTCGCTTAGTGCCGACCGCTTTTCATGTAACAAAGGTCTAAGTAACCGTCGCTTTGAATCAACTTGTGCCATCGACGCAAGGCCCTTAACACCAGCACCTCTGGCGAGCTGTAATAAAAATGTTTCAGCCTGATCATCTTGGTGGTGGCCAAGACAGATATAATCTGCAGCAGCATTGTTCAGTGCGGCATAACGCGCATGTCTAGCTGCTGCTTCAATACCTAAGCCACTTTCTTTAGCGACATGTACAGTGATAGTATCAATAGGTATCGCCAGTTGATCACATGTATGTTGACAAAAGTCCGCCCAATCATCTGCGTGCTGGCTTAAGCCATGATTAATATGCATGGCCCTTAAATCAAAGGAAACTGTTTTTTGTATTTGATGTAATACATATAACAATACAGTTGAGTCAAGACCACCACTGTATGCAACAAGAAGTGAGGGATTATTGCGTTGTTGACTTTGAAATAATGTCTCTAAAAATAGTCTTACCTGTTTTTCAAGTGTGCTGTCGCGTTGTTTAGCCACCTTATTTTTTGGCAGTTTCTTTGAACTTCCCATAGCTCATTAAACGCGCGTAACGTGTTTCAAGCAAGTTATCCATCGGTTTCTTTTTAAGCGCATTTAAATTACTTTTTATTGCCTTCTTAAGTACGTCCATCATGCCTTGCGGATCACGATGTGCACCACCTACTGGTTCAGGAATAATCTGATCCACCAAACCAAGCGTCTTTAATCTTTCCGCTGTGATTCCTAATGTTTCAGCCGCTTCTGGTGCCTTGCTGGCACTTTTCCATAAAATAGAGGCGCAACCTTCTGGTGAAATAACAGAATAAGTGGCGTGTTGCAGCATAAGTAACTGATCGACCACACCTAGCGCCAAAGCCCCGCCTGAACCTCCCTCGCCAATAACAACACCAATGATTGGTGTTTTTAACTCAGTCATCACATATAGATTTCTTGCAATTGCTTCTGATTGCCCTCGTTCTTCCGCACCAATACCAGGGTAAGCGCCAGGCGTATCAATCAATGTAATGATTGGCAGTTTAAACTTTTCTGCCAATTTAAATAAGCGCAACGCTTTACGGTAACCTTCAGGTCTAGGCATACCAAAATTACGATGCTGACGTGCCTTAATGTCCCGCCCTTTTTGATGTCCTATAACCATTACCGACATATCATCTAATCGTGCTATGCCGCCAACAATTGCTGGATCATCGGCATAAGCACGATCACCATGTAACTCTTGAAAGTCAGTAAATATGTTTTTAATGTAATCAAGCGTGTAAGGGCGCTGTGGATGACGAGCCACCTGTGATACCTGCCAAGCAGTCAAGTTTTTATAGATATCCGTTAATAGCTGCTGATTTTTCTTTTCTAATTGCGCAACTTCTTTACCAATATCTAGATCGTCATGCTCTTCATGCGCTTCTTGCAAAGACTCAATTCGTTTTTCTAGCTCAGCTATTGGCTGCTCAAAGTCCAAATAGCTTACTTTTGTATCTACTGCGTTTTTGCTACTCATAGTGATAAGTCACCTAAACTCTAATTTTAGAATATCGCTAATTATAAAGGATTTTTACATTTTCTTTTGACAACCAGCTTTCTAAATTCAAAATCAACTCATCCTGCAACTCAACGCGCCAACGATCGCCTAACATTAAGCTCGCCTGACTGGTTGCATTGTGATATTCAATTTTGACTGGACAGCCTTTATGTCCATCGCTGTCATGCTGACAATATGGCCGCAGTATCGCATTCAGCGTTGCTGCATCTGATTGTCCATTGCATGCAATTTTTAACATACTGGCGTAGGCACTTCGTGCTGCAGGTAAGTTATAAATCTTATTAGCACTTACACGATTCCCACCAGAAAAATCATCATGGCTAATGCGCCCCTCAATAATCAGCAACTGGTCTTCCTTAATCAGGTCAGCAGACTCTGTCAGCAACTCACCACTGACTATTACCTCCACTCTGGCAATAGCATCATCTAGTGTAACGATTGCCATTTTTCCACGCTGCGTCATCCTAACCCTGACCCCAGTTACCACACCAGCAATTAATTTAGGTTGCTTTTGTGGTGCTAGATCAGCCAGTGAGCCTTGTATGAATCAT
>CAXIBZ010000237.1:0-3150 GCA_964022105.1 uncultured Methylophilaceae bacterium | reverse complement strand
CAAAACAAACTGATTAAGAACGACTTACAAGCAGCCTCATTAATCGTACATCAAGCTGGCGAGCAAAAGATTGATACGCTATCGTTAAAAACGAGTATCGTGGCTGACTTATACAAAGAGAGTCAAATCGCACTAGACTCCAGAGATAAACAGATAGCCGAGCTAAATGAAAAATTAAAAGCTTACAAAACAAAAGAAGAGCTCATGGAAAGCGTGACGCCTGAGTTACATACCCTGTTTCCAGAGATTCGTAATATCGTTATTGCAGGCGGCATCAGTTCAACTTCGCAGTATGATGTGTTCCACAAAAAAGTCACCCTGCTTTTAGTAAGTGCAAAAAAGAAACTATCAGAGAAGGATACTGAAAGATTAACAGCTTGGCTAGCAACGCGATTAAAGACGCAAGATATTAAGCTGATATACGAAATAGCCGATTAAACGCTCAATAAGACAAGCGCAATAAATGACATAATTGCACTACTATTGCGCAGCAAATCTAACTTCGGTGCAATTGGTGCAATACCTTATTGCTAATTACTTCATCACATCAAGATACGACCTTTCATATTTTATTGATAATTCGCTGTTCAGCTTTTAATCCATAATGCCAACGTATCAATAGCCCTTATCTTCATATTTTATGCGGCGCTTGAGCCAATAAGCTTTTAATGATTAAGCAAACTGGCGGGTGTATTGACTGCTTATTTGGCATTTAAAATTATCTCCGTTAAGTTAGGCTGTCATTAATCAAGGCATAGATTATCAAACATGCTGATGTATAAAACTAAGCCATAAATTCTGGCACATAGGTTGCTTACTCACCTATTGAGATTTAAGTTTTGTGAGATTTACCAACTTAATAAATAAAGATTGGGAATCATCATGACAAGGTTTATATTTGCTTTATTAGGGCTATTGATAGTTAGCACTGCTTCTGCCTTACCGACAGACGAGTTGTTATATAAAATCACTAAACACGTTGTCAAGGTACACGCAGCATTAACCAACGGTGGATATGGCTCTGGCTCTGGCGTTGTCGTTGCAAAAGATCGTATAGTGACCAACTGTCATGTCGTTGCAAATGCAGCAGGTATTAGTGTCAGTAGCGGCGGTCGCTTCTACCAAGCGACTTCCATCACGCCAGATTGGTATCATGATGTCTGTATCGTCAAAGTTGAAGGTTTAGATGCGCCTATTGCCACCATCGGTTCAAGCAACAACCTCCAATATGAGCAGACAGTATACGCAATCGGTTATCCAAATTTTTCTCCTGCGCCAGTCAGTACACATGGCTATGTAAAAGGTTTATTCAAAATGGACGATAGTGTCATCGTCAGAGCCAGCAGCACTTTCAGATTAGGCGCCAGTGGCGGTGGACTATTTGATGATACAGGTCGTTTAGTGGGTATCATCACGCTTAAGAGCCCTGGCAGGCATGCCTATTATTACAATATGCCCGTAGAATGGGTGCAAGCTTTACTGAACGAGCCAGAACAAGAGATTAGTGCAAAATCGGCACCAGCATTCTGGGCATCACAAGCTGATCAATGGCCGTTCTTTATGCAGGTTGTAGAACCATACTTAACAGAGAACTGGTCAGCACTTATGGAAGTGGCCACAAAATGGACTAATGAAGAACCAAATAATATAGAGGCATGGTTTTATTTAGCCGCTGCAGAGTATGCTAGCCAGGATAAAGTCAACGCCGAAGCACATATGAAAAAGGTAACGGCAATGAATGCACAGCATAGTCAAGCGATTTACTATTTGGGATTGATTGCAGAAGAAAACGGTAAGCATATGGAAGCGCTTACTAATATTGCGTTATTAACAGCATTAGATGCAGAAGCTGCTACTAAGCTTAAGTCAAAAATTGCTGGTCTTAATTGATATCTTTTGGATAGATCCAAGCAACATAACGATTATGCAAAATCATTAAATAGGTGCATCATGCGCACCTATTTGGTGCGTATGAGCGATCTTCCTATCGCGCACTGTTGATTCATCATGATAAATACTATGCATGTTATTTAGCCCAACATCACTGTTTAACTAAACCACCATTTACTTTTTCATGTAGTGCCTGATTATCGCTGAAATCCATATTTAATGCGGATTTCAGCGATACTATGACTCATAAAAATTACGCACTAACTCGTTCTTTAATTTGAATATCATCATCCCATAAGCTTGCATGATCACCTAATTGCAATACGTTCTAAACAGGGATTTGTACTGCCAATCATCATGGCACGGCCATTGCTAATACCTAATCAGAGACTTCAATTTTGGTGCGAACTTTGAGAGGGCAATGATGAAAAGACTATTACTGACAATAATGCTTTTAGGCCTCAATACAATTGCTTTTGCAGTCCCAAACACAGAAGTGTTGGACAAAGTGACTAAGCAAGTAGTAAAAGTGCAGGTAAAACTGAATAGTGGTAACAATGGTATGGGCTCTGGTGTTGTAATTGCCAAGAATCGCATTGTGACTAATTGCCATGTTGTTGCCAACGCCACGAGCATCGATGTCAAGGTCGGGGATACAACGTACATCGCAAGTGCAATCACACCAGATTGGTATCATGATTTATGTCTAGTAAAAGTCGAAGGATTGAATGCGCCGATTGCCACCATAGGCAGCAGTCAACATTTGGAATATCAACAAACAGTTTTTGCAATTGGCTACCCAAATCATAAAACAAACCCTGTTACTAGCTATGGTCAGGTGAAAAGTTTGCTTCCAATGGACGATAGCGTAGTAGTTCGTGCCACTAGCGCATTTGAACGCGGCCAAAGCGGTGGTGGCTTATTTGATGACGAGGGGAATTTGGTCGGGGTGATTACCTTAAAAAGCCCTGGTAAAGATGCCTACTACTACAATATGCCAGTAGAGTGGATACAAGCGCTACTTGAAAAGCCTGAACAAGCAATTCAATCCACAGCTGAAACAACGTTTTGGGCAACATCAAGCGAACAATGGCCATTCTTTATGCAAGTCGTACATCCCTATTTAACCAAGAACTGGACTAAACTGTTCACCATAGCATCACAATGGACGAAACAAGAGCCTGAAAACCAAGAGGCATGGTTTTATCTAGCTGCTGCAGAATACGCAATTCATGATTTACGTAATGCTGAAGAACATTT
>CAXIBZ010000236.1:0-3161 GCA_964022105.1 uncultured Methylophilaceae bacterium | reverse complement strand
CAAATATATCAAGAAAAAAAATATTTATTACTGGCGCTTCAAGCGGTTTAGGTTCAGCCATTGCTAGAGCATATGCAAAGCAATATGCAACACAAGGTATCTCCATCGGTCTAGTAGGGCGCAACTTAAATGCGCTAAAACAATTAGCTGAAACACTTAATACTCACTTTCAGGCTAAATGTTCAGTTTACCCGCTAGATGTACGCCAAGCGCTTGAACTTAAGGCTGCGGCGCAGGATTTTATTGCAAATTATGGTGCTCCTAATATTGTTATTGCCTGTGCAGGTGTTAGTCGCGGTACACTTACTGAACATCAGGAAGATATTGCTGCATTTCAGGCCATTATGGATATTAATGTCATGGGTATAGTGAACACTTTTCAACCATTTATCGACGCTATGCAAAACAATCGCGATGAACAAAAGCAACTCGTGGGTATTGCCAGCGTTGCTGGTATAAGAGGCCTACCTGGAGCTGGGGCCTATAGTGCAAGCAAGTCAGCAGTCATCACCTATTTGGAAAGTTTACGCGTCGAAATGCAACAGCATCGGATCCAAGTTACTACCATCGCTCCTGGTTACATTCGCAGCCCAATGACTGATATTAATACTTATCGCATGCCTTTTTTAATGGATGTGGATGTTTTTGCAAAAAAATGTATTCACGCTATTGAGCGCCAAGCTCGCTACACGGTCATACCGTGGCAAATGGCTGTTCTATCAAGATTGTTAAGATTTCTTCCGCCATTTTTATGGGATTGGATCATGCGGAATGCACCTCATAAAGAAAGAACACAATGGGATTGGCTTAACAAATGACTATATGGATATAGCTGATGGATAAGTTGTGGTTAAACTTTGCTGTTGCATTAGGGATTGGCCTAATAATTGGTGCAGAACGCGAGCGCAGTAAACGGCGCGATGACATTGGTGCTGTTGCTGGTATTCGTACTTTTGCCATTGCTGCCTTGCTTGGTGCAGCTAGTTTTGTCACACATCTTGGTTTACATATAGCCGCTTTAATCTGCATCATGATTTTTATTTCAGTTGCCTACTATACGAATAAAAGCAATGATCCAGGACTCACGACTGAAATAAGCCTTCTATTTACGTTTATATTAGGCGGTTTAACAATTAACAATATCTCACTTGCTGCTAGCCTTGCAATACTGACGGCATTACTACTCCTGACTAAAAAACGCATCCACGGTTTTGTATTGAAAACCGTAACCAATACTGAACTATATGAGTTCTTAATGTTGGCTGCTGCGACATTAATTATTTTACCTATTGTACCTAACGAATATCTCGGCCCATTTAAAGCAATCAACCCAAGAAACTTATGGTTAGTTGTCATTTTTATCATGTCAATTAATGCACTCAGTCATCTGGCATTGAGGTTATTAGGTCAACGCATTGGTTTGCCAATTGCAGGTTTTTTATCAGGTTTTATTTCCAGCATTGCCACCGTCGCCAGTATGGGTGAGCGATCTAAAACAAATCCAGCCTTATGCATGGCTGCCGTTTGCGGTGCTACTTTTTCAAGTCTCGCCACCATTATTCAGTTAGCCATGCTATTGGCCATTGTGCATTTACAAACACTTTTCACATTAAAATGGCCTTTAATTTTTGCTGCATTCTCTATATCAGCATATGCTGCTATTTATGCATTCAAAATATTCCACCAAAATCTTGATCAGAAAGCACGCAAAGATGAGCCATTTAGTATCAAAACTGCTATATGGTTCGCTGCAATGATTGCAATTGTATTAATCGTTTCCGCTGGCTTAAAAGTTTGGTTAGGTCAAAAAGGTTTAATTATTGCTTCAGGCATTGCTGGAATTGCTGACTCTCATTCGCCCAGTATTTCAGTTGCAACATTGGCAGCAGCAGGTTCGATTTCTAGCCTAGATACCGTGATTCCAATCCTAACTGCTTTATCTGTTAACAGCATATCAAAAGCCATCATGGCGTTTGTGAATGGTAGCAAGCAATATGCTGTGTATGTAATACTTGGATTGATTCTACAAATCTGTGGATTATGGGCTGGTTGGTGGTTTTTAATTTAAAGCAGATGAGCCATTACAACTAAAACATTTTTATGTGGTATCAATAAGTCCTTGCGGGTGTTGTAACATTATTCCACAGTAACACTTTTAGCAAGATTCCTTGGCTTATCAACATCGGTACCTTCACAACTGACTTGCCACTTTAGTGGCTAGCAAAGTTGGGGACACCCCTTGCGGGTGTTGTAACATTATTCCACAGTAACACTTTTAGCAAGATTCCTTGGCTTATCAACATCGGTACCTTTAAGCAAAGCAGCATGATAAGCAAGCAGTTGCACTGGTATCGTATGTAGAATAGGGGAGAGTACGCCAACATGGCGAGGTGTTCTAATCACATGCACACCATCAGAATCGGTAAAATGGCTATCTGCATCTGCAAAAACAAACAGTTCTCCCCCGCGCGCTTTCACTTCTTGCATATTCGATTTTACTTTTTCTAATAAAGTATCATTAGGTGCAATCACAACAACAGGCATATTACTATCTACCAATGCTAACGGTCCGTGTTTAAGCTCACCCGCAGGGTATGCCTCTGCATGTATATAAGATATTTCTTTTAGTTTTAGCGCGCCCTCCATTGCAATCGGATAATGTATACCACGACCTAAAAACAAAGCATGTTCTTTATTACCAAATCGTTTTGCCCATTCCCTTATTTGTGGCTCCAAGTTCAGCGCATACTGGACACTAACTGGCAGATGACGTAACGCATCTAAATAATTTTCTTCGTCAGTTTCACTAACTAATCCATGTTGTTTTCCCAGCACCGTGGCTAGTGTAAATAATGCTACTAATTGGGTGGTAAATGCTTTTGTTGATGCTACGCCAATTTCCGCACCAGCCCTAGTATAAAAAACGAGCTTAGAAGATCTTGGGAGTGCACTTTCTTGTACGTTACAAATCGATAATGTGTGTTGTTGTCCCAAACTTTGTGCATGTTTAAGTGCTTCCATTGTATCTAGCGTCTCACCAGATTGAGATATTGTGACAACTAACTGCCTTGCATTTGGCACAGATTTTCTATAGCGGTATTCGCTAGCAATTTCAACATTCGTTGGTAAACCAGCGATTCCTTCTATCCAATATTTAGCTG
>CAXIBZ010000235.1:0-3165 GCA_964022105.1 uncultured Methylophilaceae bacterium | reverse complement strand
GCTGCGATTTTCTGAGCTTATCTGCAATCGTATATTCCTGTGGTGTCAGACCTGCGCGCCCATCTACCAAAAAAAGTACGACATCCGCTTCATCAATTGCCAGCAATGTTTGACGAGCCATTTCTTTTAAAATACCCGTATCGGCTGTTGGCTCAAAACCACCCGTATCAACTACCAAATACGGCTGGCTAGCTCCCAAGCCTCTGCCATAGTGTCTATCTCTGGTCAAACCTGGGTAATCTGCAACAAGAGCATCTCTCGTCTTGGTAAGACGGTTAAATAACGTAGATTTGCCAACATTGGGTCGGCCGACAAGTACAATGGTGGGTAACATTATTGCGCTCTTGGCAATGTTATACCTGGACCACTACTTTCGCGTGGAGCAGGTGAAAATTCTGAATCTTGCTCAAAAAGGATACTTCTTTGCCCTTCACTTTTACCTTCATCTACATCTGTAGTAGGTTCAGCATCAGCTTCATCTTGAATTGATTCAGCTTCTGGTTCTGACCTTGGCAAAGGGGTTGCCTTTGAAGTTGATTTCTCGCCAATGCTAACAGCATACAAACCGCCTCCTCTAGTCGCGGCAACCAGCTGTGATGGCGACTCCCCTCTGACCATTGACATCACCGCTTCATCATCAACTTTGATACGCGCTGCAAACTGACCATTCTCAATATCTAAAAAATGTATATATCCCTCTAAGTCGCCTACCGCAACATAATCTTTAAGCACTAGTGGCGTTATCAAGCGTCGATTGGATAAGTCGCCTTGTCTCCAGTAAGTTCTACCCGTATCATCGTTAAGCGAATATACTGAGCCTAGCGCATGTGAAACATAGATTTTAGTGTCGTCATGGGCTATACCGCTGTAACTGGATATCTCTCTGTTCCAAAGAACTTTGCCAGTTAAACGATCTATTGCTGCAATACGTCCTTGATATGCAACTGCATACACGACTGGGCCTGCGACGACAGGTAAACTGGTAATATCGGCTATTCGCTCGATTTCCGTCACGCCTTTTGGAATAGCAACAGTTGCTTCCCATAATAATTTACCATTATCAGCTCTCACAGCAGCCATTTTTCCACCTGAAAAGCCAGCATAGACAGCACCCCCATCAACAATGAAGCCAGCAGTACTTCTCAAGCTTAGCGCAGGCACCTTACGTTCATAAACCCATTTAGTACTTCCATCAATGGCATCCAAACCATATAGATGGTTATCGCCAGAGCGCACGATGACCAAGCTGTCTGCATAACGAGGCGCACTTAGTATCTCACTTGATAACTGCGATTGCCAAACTAACTTCCCATTAAAATCATAGGCTATCACATGCCCACGGTTTGTACCCACCATGACCAAACCGCCCCCTACACCAACACCGCCACTAATCGCTTCCTCAGCATTAATACGCCATATTTGTCGGCCACTTTCAATATCCCATTTTGTCAGCTCGCCCTCAGCATTCGCTGCATATACTGCACCAGCTTCTACTGCTGGGGTATAGTCATAGCGATCCGTTTTACCCACCTGCGTTGACCATTTAAGTTTTACGCTCAAAGTAGGCGAGATTTCATTCAATTCGGCTGGTGGGTTTGGCGGCTCACGTCCAAATAACCTATCCGCCATATCAAGTCTTAGCTCGGTTAGAAAACTACAGCCAGCAAGAAACAGCAAAATTACATAAATAAAACTTCTGATTATCTTACGATTTATCATGCGAAATAAAACCTAATTTCCAAGCGCGTCTAATTTTTGTTGTGTAAGTAAATATAATCGACCATCTCGATCTAATTTTGCCAATGCGTTTTCATACGCTTGTTTAGCTTCTGTCGTCTTTCCTTGCGCAATATAAATATCTCCAACAAGACTTTCCTTTAATCCTATATAGCCAGGGGCAATATCTGCTGTGAGCAATTTTTCCGCCCCATCGTAATCTTTTTCACTTAATAATAATGTGGATAACTCTAAACGTGCAATTGCTTTAACAGCATCTTCTTGTGCATTAGCAATAGCCCATTCCAGTTGTGACTTTGCGCTTTTGATATCATCAGACTGAAAACTAGTTTTTGCCAACAATACCGCAGCGCGTCCCGCATAAGGGGTGCTGGCATAATCGTTCATCAGTTTAGCGCCTTCAGATTTGATTAAGTCTGCTTTTTTACTGTCAAGCTGCACTAATTTTTGATACAAATCAGATGCTTCGACAGCCTTTTGATGCTGCATATACTGGTAGCCTTGCCATGCTGCGTAAATAAGCACAAGGGCGAGCACTATATTTATCGTTAGTTTGCCATATTTGTTCCACCAAACCTTAAACTCATCTAACTGTTCTTGATCTTCTAAATCTAACGCCATGTTTTATCCTAAATACTGAATTCAAAAATTAATTACCCCAGTTTAGTGTTGCCCTGGAATTGCTTTTAATAAATCTTTTGTGTAGCTTTGCTGAGGTGTACTGTAAATTGCTTCTACAGTTCCATATTCTACTATTTTACCTTGTTTCATCACGACAACTTCATCAGCAATATGTCTGACAACGCGTAGGTCGTGCGTAATAAACAAATAACTTAACTGCATTTCTTTTTGCAACGCTTTGAGTAACAATATAATCTGCGCTTGCACTGAAACGTCCAACGCGGAAACAGGCTCATCACATACCACAACCTCTGGTTCTAAAATCAAGGCGCGCGCAATACCAATACGCTGTCGTTGTCCGCCAGAAAATTGGTGCGGATATTTTTTTGCGTCGTCGGCAGATAAACCGACTCGCTCCAACATATCATGCACTTTTTGCTGTCGTGCTTTGGCACTACCCATGCGATGAATCAACAAGCCTTCGCCAACAATTTCACCAACACGCATTCGAGGATTCAATGATGCAAATGGGTCTTGAAACACCATTTGCAGATTCCTACGCATTTGACGCAATACTCTAGGTTCTAATTGCGTCAGCGATTGCCCGTGAAACAAAACCTCGCCTTGATCAAACGGCTGCAATTGTAACAGACATCTCGCCAAGGTAGACTTGCCACTCCCGGATTCTCCAACAACAGCTAATGTCGCCCCTTTTTTTAGAGAAATACTAACATCATCGAGCGCTTTAACCGTTGTTTTGCCAAAGCCAAATTTTCCGCTACGCTGTGTGTAGTGCTTGACTAGATG
>CAXIBZ010000234.1:0-3170 GCA_964022105.1 uncultured Methylophilaceae bacterium | reverse complement strand
ATATGCCTTTCACAATCAGACTTGCTAGGGCAGCAGACATCATGAAAACAAGTATTGGCAGTAATGATTGTATGCTTGGGTAATCTAGATTGTTAAACAGTATCAAAAAAAAAAAAAAAATGGTAATCAAGAGAATATATAAAGCAAAAGATCTAGATTGAATTTTTCCACGCATAGCAAACCATAGGAAAGCGATTTGTGCTGCGATAACACTATTAATCTGCCAATCACTAATCGTGTCTAATTTAGGGATAAAGGAGAGCATTAATACTGCATAATTGAATGCAGGTATGCCTAAACCAAATAAGAGCAAGCCCCAGTATCGGCGCCTAATGGTCAGCCAGATAGTTGGAAAGATAAGTATTAAACCTATAAACCAAGCTGGCGTCGTGATATGTTGCCAAGTATTCAAGGCGAGTGTTGAGTTGACCATTGCCGTAAGCGAACGATTTGAATACTTTTTGACTATAACCTCATCTACTGAAGGTGCTGGCTTGGATGTAAGTACTGGATTAAAGTTTTGATAGGCTGTTTCAGCCTGCTTAGACTCAATGACTTTAGCCCTGTATTCAATCAGTGCTTTATTGTAATTTGCTAATACGATTTTATATTTTGGTAAGTTTTTAGAGTAGGCTGCATTTTTACGGACTAGTGGGGGGCAAACTTTATCATGGGCAATCCATCCAGCTATGGCCAAATACTTGACGTTTTTTGTGCTAATACATATCTTTAATAACTTCTGCTCATCTTTAGATAATGGCTGTGGTGCTTTTGGAAGGCTCGGTGGTTTTGATAAGCCAGGATAAGGCGGTAGAGACTCAAATCGATCAGGTTTTATTTCATAATGAGCTGGTGTTTCAGTCACATCGCTGAGTTGATATAAACTCAAATCAAATAGATATGGTGTTAATGAAAGCAGTAAAACAAACTGGCCTAATCCGAATAATTTCTTTTCACTACTAGACTCTGTATGCGCTAGGCTTTTAGTTAATCGAATAAAACGTTTTCCAATTGAATGTAGAAAAGGCTGCATACTATTTTTGCTTACGCTTAATTTCCAATCCCTTTTGCCATCAAAGTAGCTAATAAGGGGATGATGCAGAGCAAGGCCAGTTCTAGGCGTTTAATGAATATAATCTTTTGCGGTAGCGTAATAGCACCTATTTCGTTATGTCGATTTTTGAGTAAGAAGTGAGTTGGAAAAAGCGATATCAATGCAATAAACAGAAACAGACCAATTTTGATATGAAAAATAGGATTATGTTGATAAAAAGTACTAGGCTTCCCTACGACGAGCCATAAAAAGAGACCAGCTCCCAATGTTAAGACAGCACCTACAGCATATAAGCCATCAATTTTAACCAGTTTTTTGATTGTACCGACTTTTAAAGGAGTGCTCAGTAAGAGGTTTTCTGCGATCAACATAGAAGATAGCAAAATAATCCCCATAAAATGTATATACCTGATGATTGCTTCTTCCATCGATTAATCTCCAATATCAATACTATATCTAGGTAGCAAATACTAGCGCTCGAATTTTATTTAAACCTCATATGCAACACTAACAGGCAATCATTGCTTAATCAATAATACTTGACGATTCAACCTAGCTTGGCTTTAATGGATAAGGATACAACCAAGTTTCTTTAATATCTTATAGCTACACACTTTTAAATTAATAGCGTTTTTCCATATGAATACAATTAAAAACCTTATCGCACAAGAACAGTTATTTCCAGCATTTGAGCAAGAAGTGCTACCACATTATGAACAACTAGCAACTTTTCTGGCCAATAAGCATGATAAAAAACAAAGTACATTGCTAGTTGCAATTAATGGCGCACAAGGTACTGGAAAGTCAACGATGGCTTTATTCCTGAAAGCATTGTTAAAAAAACAAGGCAAACAGACAGCGGTAATTTCTATTGATGATTTATATCATACGTATCAAACACGTAAAAAAATAGCAACAGAGATTCATCCGTTGCTTGTGACGCGAGGTGTACCAGGTACGCATGATATGGCCTTGGGTCAGTTAGTTATTCAGCACTTACAAAATGCCAAAGTTGGAGAGGTCGTTCAAATACCTGCTTACGATAAAGCTGTTGATGATCGCATACCCCAATCACAGTGGCCGAGTGTTTCTGCTCCAGCCGATATTATTTTATTGGAAGGTTGGTGTGTTGGCGCAAATCCAATGCCAGAAGAAGATTTACAAAATCCGATTAATCAACTTGAAGCCGATGAAGACCAAGATATTGCCTGGCGTCACTATATCAACCAAGAATTAAAAGATAATTATCAACGTTTTTTCAGTCAGTTTGACTTGTTAGTCATGTTGAAAGCACCAAGTTTTGATTGTGTGAAAGAATGGCGTGCGCTGCAAGAAGAAAAGTTGGCAAGGAAAATGCAGGTAAGAATGTCAGATAGGCAAACTAATGAAAATGGTAAAGTTAATGCACCATTTAAAGGATTAATGGATAGTAACGCACTAAATAGGTTCATGATGCATTATGAACGCTTGACTAAGCACATGCTGGATGAAATGCCACAACGTGCAGATGTGCTGATTACACTCAAGCAAGACCATGCAATTCAATCGGTTGATTACAAAGCATAATGGAGAATAATGAATAGGCGGATGGTTGTTTTTAGTGATCTAGACGCAACCTTACTTGATCATCACAACTATCGCTTTGAGGCAGCAAATGCGGCCCTGGAAAAGCTAAAGCAATTTAATATACCGTTGGTTTTAAACTCCAGTAAAACCAAACCAGAGATGCAAAAAATTCGGCATCTACTACATAACCAACATCCCTATATTATAGAAAATGGTGCAGCATTAGTCATTCCCGCACATTATTTTCAAAACGAGGCAGAAGAAATAGTTAATTTTTCTTCTGAATATGCATCTATTCTGGCTGTATTGGAAACGCTTAAGGCAGAGGGTTTTCAGTTCAGGCACTTTAGTTCATTAACTGCTCGTGAAGTGAGTGATTTAACCAATTTAAGCGAGGCTGATGCAGAAATGGCAAAAGATCGCTTTGGCAGTGAGCCGCTGCTTTGGGATGATAGTGAAGAGAAGCTAGCGCAATTTACTGCGCGTATTAACAAACAACAATTAAAACTAATTAAAGGGGGGCGCTTTTATCATGTGATTGGATTGTTTG
>CAXIBZ010000233.1:0-3171 GCA_964022105.1 uncultured Methylophilaceae bacterium | reverse complement strand
GCTACAGAATACATATGCTAATATCATAAACGGGACGATAAAAGATGTGAATTTGCCGATAGTTTTAATACCGCCAAGAATGACTAAACCAGTTAAAAAAGTTAGAAATACGCCTGTTATTTCAACAGGAATTTGAAACGTTGTTTCAAAAGCTTTGGCTGTTGCATTTGCTTGCGTCATATTGCCGATGCCAAATGCAGCGCAGGCAGTAAAGATTGCGAATAGTGTGCCAAGCCAAGGTAATCCAGCGCCTTTGCTTAAATAGTACATTGGTCCGCCACGCATACCATGCTTACCTTCCTCACGATACTTCACAGCAAGGACTGCTTCACTATATTTGGTTGCCATGCCAACTAAACCAGTGATCCACATCCAGAAAACGGCGCCAGGCCCACCTAGGGTAATGGCTGTGGCAACACCAACAATATTGCCAATCCCAACTGTTGCTGCTAATGCTGTCATCAGTGCCGCAAAGTGACTAATATCACCTTCTGCATTGTTATCTTTACTAAATATCAGCTTTAAGGCATGAGGTAATATCCTAAATTGCATCCCTTTCAGTAGAATGGTTAGGTATAAACCTGTGCCAACCAATAAAGCAAGCATGTATGAACCCCATACGATATCTGACAATGTTGACACAAGAGCTTCTATCGATTGCATGATTAGTTTTCCCCTTTATTTTGATTATAATGATAAAGCGCCAATCATTGCTAGGATGCACTTTTTGTCTAGGATTGGAAGTGCTGTTTTAAGACCTCAATCATATACCCATGATCCAACACGCCAGCACTCTCGCGGATGCTATGCATTGCCCACATGGGGTTTCCAACATCAACCGTTGGTATGCCAAGCTGTGCCGCGACTGTTGGGCCGATTGTGCTGCCACAACCTAAGTCTGTACGATGTGAATATTCTTGATAGGGTACTTTTGCTTTTTCACAGAGTTGAATAAAGCGTGCAGCGGTATCCGCATTGGTGCTGTAGCGCTGGTTAGCATTGGATTTAATCACGGGGCCTTGATTGACGATTGCGTGGTGGCATGGTTCGTATGCGGTGGGGTGGTTAGGATGGTAGGCATGTGCCATGTCTGCACTGATAAAAAAGCTATTGGCAAAGCCGCGTAGGCGGTCTTCTTGGCTAGTTTCTGTGGCTAGACAAATGCGATTAATGACGTCTAGCATAAAACTGCCGCCCGCGCCTGTTGCACTCTCACTGCCGACTTCTTCATGGTCAAAAAGTGCGCAAATGCTGGTGGCGCCTGGTTTTTCTGTGGCTAATAATGCGGAGATGCCTGCATGGCAAGAGGCTAAATTATCCAGCTGGCTATTGGCGATAAAGTCTTGATTCATGCCCCATAAGCTGCCTTTTTGGGTGTCATAAACGGTTAAATCCCAAGTGAGAATTGCATCGGTTTTAATGTTGAGTTGTTTAGCTAAGGCATTTAATAGATGTTGCTGCGCTTCAGCGCTATCTGCTGCAAAGCCAAAAATCAACGGTAATTGCGTTTGTTTATCGAGTAAAAGACCTTTCGTATTGACCTCACGGTTCATATGAATCGCAAGGTTTGGTAAACGAACGATTGATTCGGTAAAGCGAGCAAAGCGGTGCGTGAATCCATTATCACTTTTGACTACCACGCGGCCTGCTAGGCTTAAATCCCTATCGGTAAAAGTGGCCAAAATCGGGCCACCATAGACTTCTACCCCAAGTTGCGCAATACCTTCTGTAGCATACGCCGCTTTAGGTTTTAGGCGTAGACTTGGAGAGTCGGTGTGAGCGCCCACTAACCTAAATCCGCTTGCTGAAATTGGTTTTCCCCCAATAACAAAGGCAATAATTGAAGCACTATCACGGACCACATAGTATTTGCCACGTTTGCCTAAATCCCAGTGTTGGTCTTCTAGCAGTGGTCTAAAACCATTTTTTCTTAAGGTTTCAGCAACCGTAGAAACAGCGTGCCAAGGACTGGGACTGGCATCAATAAAGTCTAGTAAATCTTGCGCTTGTTGAGTTGCCTTTATTGATATGCTCATGTATTAAACCCAGTCTTTATCGATTAAAAAGTCAGTATAGAGTTTGGCTTCTGCGCTGCCTGTTTCTGGCTTCCAATCATAACGCCATTTTACAATTGGTGGCATAGAGAGCAGAATGGATTCGGTACGGCCATTGGACTGCAATCCGAACAAGGTCCCGCGGTCAAAGACTAAATTAAATTCGACATAACGCCCACGGCGATACTGTTGAAAATCTCGCTCCCGCTCGCTATATTTAGTATCTTTTCGACGTTGCACGATTGGAAGGTAGGCCTGAGTAAACGCATCACCAACTGTGCGGAGCATAGCAAAGCTTTTTTCAAATCCTAATTCATTAAAGTCATCAAAAAATATACCACCTATGCCACGTGGTTCGTTACGATGTTTCAAGTGAAAGTATTCATCACATTGTTTTTTGAATTGTGGGTAGAGCTCATTACCAAAAGGTGAAAGTGCTGCTTTGTTAGTACGGTGAAAATGCACACAATCCTCTTCAAAACCGTAATAGGGTGTTAAGTCCATGCCGCCGCCAAACCACCAAATGTCTTGCTCGCTCTCATTTTGTGCTTTAGCGATAAAGAAACGCACATTCATATGCACGGTAGGAATATAGGGATTGCGTGGATGAAATACTAATGAAACGCCCATGGCTTCCCATGGTCTTCCAGCAGCTTCAGGGTGGGCAACACTAGCAGCTGGTGGTAGTTTGTTGCCAAGTACATGTGAAAAACCAATACCCGCACGTTCAAACACATAGCCTTCTTCTAACATGCATGAATTGCCACCACCACCTTCTGGACGCTGCCAGCCATCATGCAAGAATGTTTTACCATCAACCAACTCAACGGATTCAATAATCCGAGCTTGTAATCCTTGCAAGTATTTAAAAACAGCGTTTGAATCAATAACTGCCATCTTCAGTTAGCCTTTAATGGCACGATAGCCAATGTCTGTTCTATATTGTGCGCCATCAAAATGGATGTCTTCTATAATGCGGTAGGCTTTCTGTTGTGCAAATTTGACGGTTTCACCTAAAGCAGTTACACATAGCACCCGCCCGCCACTGGTGACTGCTTTACCATTGACTAATTTCGTTCCAGCATGAAAAACGTAAGCGTCTTCTAAGTCTTTTGGC
>CAXIBZ010000232.1:0-3172 GCA_964022105.1 uncultured Methylophilaceae bacterium | reverse complement strand
ACTGATTTAGAAACAAATTTAGAGGTTTGCCCAGAGTGTGGTCATCATAATCGCATTTCAGCAAGGCAACGACTTAATTTTATACTTGACCCAGATAATCAGGAAGAAATTGGTGAAAAAGTTGCACCAATAGATTCGCTTAAATTTAAAGACAGCAAGCGATACACTGAGCGTATGAAAGAAGCGCAAAAAGCAGTTAACGAGGTCGACGCTTTAGTTGTAAAAAAAGGCGCTATTTTAGGGCTGCCTGTCGTTGTAGCTGCATTTGAATTTAAGTTTATGGGTGGCTCTATGGGGTCTGTTGTTGGTGAACGGTTTGTTCGCGGTGTAAGTGCGGCAATTGAACACAAAACACCCTTTATATGTGTTGCAGCAAGTGGTGGTGCAAGAATGCAGGAGGGTTTGTTGTCTCTGATGCAAATGGCAAAAACGAGTGCTGCATTGACTAAGCTTTCAGAGGCAGGATTGCCATTTATTTCAATCTTGACAGATCCAACGATGGGCGGTGTTTCTGCTAGTTTTGCCATGCTCGGTGATGTGATTATTGCAGAGCCAAATGCCTTAATAGGTTTTGCTGGGCCTCGCGTCATTGAACAAACTGTGCGTGAAACGTTACCTGATGGCTTTCAGCGCGCTGAATTCTTACTTGATCATGGTGCTATTGACATTATCATTGACCGCAGAGAAATGCGTGAAAAACTAAAAAACATATTGATCAGTTTGATGCATGCAGTTTAATTGCTTTTAACAGCTATTCTCTGTGAACAACCAAACAACAAAGCCAACCACGCTGAAGCAATGGTTGGCTTATATTGAGGCTCTGCATCCCAAATCTATTGAAATGGGCTTAGACCGAGTGAATGAAGTTGCAAGTAACATGGCGCTTGAGTCATTGCCTCCAGTTATTAGCATTGCAGGTACCAATGGCAAAGGGTCAACTTGTGCAATGTTAGAGCATATATATTCAAAAGCTGGTTATCGTGTTGGCGCCTATGTTTCCCCTCATCTATTACATTATAATGAACGTGTGAGAGTAAATCAGCAGAATATATTAGATGATGATTTATGCTTGGCATTTTCTGCTGTAGAAGCAGCACGTAGCAATGTCGTTCTGACCTATTTTGAAATGGGCACCCTTGCAGCACTTTGGCATTTTTCAAAAGAAAATCTGGATGTTATCTTGCTTGAAGTCGGTATGGGAGGGCGCTTGGATGCTGTTAATGCTTTTGAACCTACTTGTTCAATAGTGACTAGCATTGATTTAGACCATACGGATTATTTAGGGGATACAAGAGAAAAAATAGGTGTGGAAAAAGCAGGCATTTATCGCAATAGCAAACCAGCTATTTGTGGAGATGATGACCCGCCAAAAAGCCTAGTTAGGCATGCTGATGAAATTGGTGCGAATTTACTGTTGATCCATCGCGACTTTGAGGTAATAAAAACAGATGATGGTTGGATATATCAAACAGGTCAACATCAATTATCATTACCAGCTTTAGCGCTGCAAGGAGATTTTCAGCTAAACAACGCAGCATGTGCTATTTGTGCTGTCCAAAGTCTTGCATCCGAACTTCCAGTTACATTCGATGCAATCAAAAATGCACTTGCTAATGTAACATTGTTGGGTCGCTTTTATACCATTAGCAAAAATCCAGAAGTGATTTTAGATGTGGCACACAATCCACAAGCCGCAAAATCATTAGCGCAAAATTTAATTAAACATCCTGCTAATGGACATACTTTAGGTGTGTTTGCAATGCTGGCAGATAAAGACATTGAGCAAGTCACGCAAGAGCTATTGCCTTATATTTCTGCATGGTACCTTGCCGACACACAGAACCCACGTGGTGCTAAGGCAATAGAGTTGGAATCTTATTTGCTACCGCAGGCGGAAGGCCGGACCAAATGTTTTGATACTGTGACGAAGGCGTTACAGTGTGCCTGTATAGATATGGGTAAAAATGATAGAATTATTGTATTCGGCTCATTCTATACGGTAGCGGATGCAATCGAAGTATTAACTGCGCAAGGAAAGTAAATCATGCAAAAAGATCAAGTTGACCAAGGTCTGAGTTTTAAAAAAAGGGCGCGCCGTCGTTTGGTTGGGGCAATAGCACTGGTCTTGATTATGATTATTATTCTGCCAATGATGCTAGAGGATCGTCAAAAAACAGTTCAAGAAGATATTGAAATTATTATGTCGCCTCCGACACCTGACTTGGATGCATCTGACGTATCAGATACAGAGAGTTTGGCTAATGTAGAAGAAGTGATGATTCAAGAGCCAGATAATAAGAGTACTGCAATTACAGCAACCGCTGATATGCCAGATGAGGATACGCTAACAAGTACGCCTGAGCCCGCATCTACGGAAAATGTAGAAACTAATAAACCTGTTAAAACAAGTGAAGATGTAGCAAAAGCAAGCCCCAGTAAGAGCACAGGGTATTATGTGCAGATTGGTGTTTTTTCTAACCCTGACAATATTAAAAAATTACAACTCAAATTAAATGATTTAGGATATCGGTCGTTAACAGAAAAGATATCAACAGATACTGGTGTTAAAACGCGCTTACGTACCGAAAGTTTTGATGAAAGAAATGAAGCAGCTATAGCGTTACAAAACATTAAGGATGCTGGTTTAGCTGGTATGGTAGTCAGTCAAAAATGAAGGTTTTATTTAATTGACAAGTTTTGATTATATGGTGCTAGCAATTATTGGTATTTCAATTATTGTTAGCATGATGCGTGGGGCGGTTAAAGAGATGCTTGCTATTATTGGTTGGTTAGTAGCATTCTATGTGGCAAAGACATACGCATCCGTGTTGTCGCCCATGCTTCCGCAAGATATACCCACGGAAGCGCTAAAAACATTAGCAGCTTTTTTAATATTGTTAATCGCTGTATTATTCATTAATAGTCTCTTATCAATTGCTATATCAAGTATTATCAGTAAAGTTGGGCTGGGTTGGCTAAATCGTTTGCTTGGCATAGGTTTCGGTTTTGCAAAAGGAGTACTGATTGTCTGTGTGCTTGTTTTTTTAGCAGGATTAACCAGTTTACCAAAAGAAAGAATGTGGACAGACGCCGTGTTAAGTTCACCACTCGAAGTATTAGTTAAATCAACTTTTCCTTGGTTGCCATATAGCGTTACCAAACATGTTAAATT
>CAXIBZ010000231.1:0-3174 GCA_964022105.1 uncultured Methylophilaceae bacterium | reverse complement strand
TTTTAGGCATCATGTATTATTTTGTACCTAAGCAAGCAGAGCGTCCAGTTTACTCATATAGCTTGTCGATTGTTCACTTTTGGGCATTGATTTTTACCTACATGTGGGCAGGTCCGCATCATTTACATTACACTGCTTTGCCAGATTGGGCACAGTCATTAGGTATGGTGTTTTCTCTCATCTTACTGGCACCTAGCTGGGGCGGTATGATTAACGGGATGATGACACTTTCAGGCGCTTGGCATAAGTTGCGTACAGATCCAATCTTACGTTTTATGATTGTGTCATTGTCATTCTACGGCATGAGTACGTTCGAAGGCCCTATGATGGCGATTAAAACGGTCAACTCGTTATCACATTACACTGACTGGACGATTGGTCATGTGCACTCTGGTGCATTAGGCTGGGTTGGGTTGGTTTCAATGGGTGCTTTGTATCACTTAGTACCTAAATTATTCGGTCAAAAACAAATGCACAGTATTAAAGCGATTGAAGTTCATTTCTGGATGGCAACAATCGGTATCGTGCTTTACATTGCAGCGCTATGGATTTCAGGTGTGATGGAGGGTTTAATGTGGCGTGCAGTGAATGCTGATGGCACATTAGCCTATACATTTGTAGAGAGCGTAAAAGCAAAATTCCCGTACTACTTCCTACGTTTGTTAGGCGGAGCCTTGTACTTAGGCGGTATGTTAGTGATGCTTTGGAATGTACTTAAAACAGCAATGAGTGGTAAAGCAGCAGTAGCTACCATTCCACCAGTTGTCTCTCACGCATAAGGAAACAATGATGTCAGATATAGATAAAAAAAATCAGGGTTTTAGTCACGAAAAAATCGAGACGAATAACTTCTTGATGATTGTTCTTATTTTATTAGTGGTTTCAATTGGTGGGCTGGTTGAAATCGTCCCGCTATTTTTTCAGAAATCAACGACTGAACCGATTAAGGGGTTAGAACCATATACGCCTTTGCAACTTGTGGGGCGTGATATTTACCAACGTGAAGGCTGCTACAACTGTCATTCGCAAATGATTCGCCCATTAAGAGCTGAAACTTTGCGCTACGGTCACTATTCAGTAGCAGGCGAGTTTGTTTACGATCATCCTTTCCAGTGGGGTAGTAAACGTACTGGTCCGGATTTGCACCGAGTAGGTGGCAAATATAACGACGAGTGGCATCGTATTCATTTGATTAATCCGAGAGATTTAGTGCCAGAGTCCATCATGCCTGCTTATCCTTGGTTGGAAAATACGCCCGTTGAGAAGGGGATTGCCAAAAATATGGAGGCGTTACGTAAAGTAGGGGTTCCATACACAGATGAAGAGATTGCCGACGCAGAAGAAGAACTCGAAGGCAAAACGGAAATGGATGCAATCATTGCGTATATGCAAGTGTTAGGCATTCACCTTAAATAGGGGGAGCATGATGGATATCAATACATTGCGCGTCTTAGTTACACTGTTCAGTTTCCTTGTGTTTGTTGGCATTGTTGTTTGGGTTTGGCGCCGTCGCAACACTGGGGAATTTGAAGAGGCGGCCAATCTGCCTTTCGAAGAGAAATAAAGGAATTTAACATGAATGATTTTATAAATAATTTTTGGCCCTACTTCATCGCTGTCGTAACCATTGTTGGTATTGTTGGTTGTGCCTTGCTGTTGTGGATAACAAGTAAAATGAAAGTAGCAAGCTCTAATGGTGACAACACCAGTGGTCACGTGTGGGATGAGAATATTCAGGAAATGAATAACCCATTGCCACGTTGGTGGGTGTGGCTTTTCATCATTACGATTATTTTCGGGTTTATTTATCTGGCGCTGTATCCTGGATTGGCTACCTATGATGGCTCTAAAGGCTGGACACAGGAAAATCAATATGAAGCAGAAGTTGCTGAAGCCAATGAGGCGCTCAGACCAATTTATGCGAAATTTGTAGACATGCCAATAGAAGAGTTAGCTGCATTGCCAGTTGCACAATCAATTGGTGAGCGTTTATACATGAACAATTGCTCTCAATGTCATGCTTCTGATGCTAGGGGCAGTCGAGGCTTCCCAAACTTGACTGACAATGATTGGTTGCATGGGGGCAGCCCAGAAAAAATCCAAGAGACTATTACCAATGGTCGTAATGGCATGATGCCACCTATGGGTGCAATGATTGGGAGTGAGGAAGACATTAAAAGCCTTGCTAATTATGTGTTAAGTCTATCTGGTAGCATGCACGATGCAGCAAAAGCTGGGATTGGTAAAGAGAAGTTTGCAGCTTGCGCTGCATGTCATGGCCCTGATGGTCAAGGGAATCAGGCCCTTGGTGCACCAAACTTAACTGATAATGTTTGGTTACATGGCGCTGGTGAAGCAGCCATCATTGATCGAATCAAAAATGGTAAGGTCAACCAAATGCCAGCACAGAAAGATAAGTTGACACCTGAACAAATCAAAGTCTTAGCTGCCTATATTTGGGGTTTATCTAATGTAGCGAGTGCAGAATAGATAACGCCTATTGCTGTCAGAAAGTAGTTAATGACTCAAGATTTATCAGTTAAAAAAGAAAGCAGCACCGCGCGACAAGAGGGGGTTGGGTCTTGATGCAGAGCACAGGGGAGACTTGAGCCACGTAGCATTTTCGGTTATTTTGCAAAATGGCGATGGTTGATGATATGGCTGACCCAGATTTTTTTCTATGGGGTACCATGGTTGCAATGGGGTCAAAGGCAGGCATTATTATTTGATATAGAGGCAAAACGCTTTTACATCTTTAAATTAGTGTTGTATCCGCAAGATCTTATTTATTTAACAGCCATTCTTATTATCTCAGCGCTTTCTTTGTTTTTATTTACTGCGGTTGCGGGCCGATTATGGTGCGGCTATACATGCCCTCAAACTGTTTACACTGAAATTTTCTTGTGGATAGAACGCAAAATTGAAGGTGATAGAGCAAAGAGAATGAAGCTCGATTCAAGCGCAATGTCTGCTGAAAAGTTATTTAGAAAAACAGCTAAACATTTTGTTTGGATTGCCTTTGCAGCTTGGACAGGATTTACCTTTGTTGGATATTTCACTCCAATTAGAGAGTTGTGGTCAGGTGTCGCTGCATTTGACTTAGGGCCATGGGCTACCTTTTGGGTGGTTTTCTATAGCTTTATTTACTGCATCAGCAGGATCACTATAAAAATC
>CAXIBZ010000230.1:0-3194 GCA_964022105.1 uncultured Methylophilaceae bacterium | reverse complement strand
TATTAAATAGGATTGACAAATGAGTGATCCAAAAACTTTTTATTATACTTTAATCATCTCTATTTTGGCAAAAGTGAGTCTACTTACTTAGCAATGGTTCAAGCCCACCTGCCAAATCCAATGCGCGCAAATCATCAAAACCACCAATATGCTGATCATCAATGTAAATTTGCGGCACCGTTCTGCGACCCGTTTTTTCCATCATTTCCATTCTTAGTGTTGGATCTGTATCGATTTGAATCTTATTAATCTCTGTTACACCTTTGCTGTGCAAAAGTCGTTCTGCGTTAGCACAATAAGGGCAATACCCTGTTGTATACATGATTACGTTTGCCATCTTAACCCTTTACTAAAGGCATTTTTGCCTCAACCCATTTATCTAGACCACCTGTAAGTTGACATAACTGCTCAAAGTTATGTCCAGCTAGTATTTTACTAGCTGCATTAGAACGCACACCCTTCTGACAGTAAACTAACAAAGGCTTTTTTTTATGCTTATCAAGCTCTTTAATCCGCCCTTCTAATTCATTGAGAGGTATATGCTTTGCACCTTGTATATGACCAGATGCAAACTCTGGTTCATCCCGCACATCCAGGACTATTGTCTTTGATTGGTTCATCAGCATAACTGCTTCCGCAGCAGAAATAATCGGTACGCCTGCAGCACTGCCCTTACTCAATATAGGCCACAACAAAGCAATACCAGAGCCTAATGCCAACATGATTAACAAAGCGTTTTCAGTAATAAATTCCACTATCTTCTTTCTCTATATGTATTGATTAAATGCTGACTTTTGAAGTGATTTCAAGAGGTTTAAATAACTTTAGTCTGCGTTTTACTTTTTTTTCACCAAGCAGCTATTATAATGTATCTATACCAATATCAAATGCAAAAGACTTAAGATGCCGATTACACCAGTTATTTTACTCATTTTAGATGGTTTTGGATTCCGCGATGAGTCGAAAGACAATGCGATTTCTTTAGCAAAAACACCTAACTTAGATGCCCTGAAACAGCATTATCCCAATACGCTTATCAATGCTTCAGAACACTATGTTGGGTTGCCTGACGGGCAGATGGGCAACTCAGAAGTGGGACATTTGAATATCGGGGCAGGCCGTGTTGTGTTTCAAGATTTTGAACGGATTAATAATAGCATCAAAACGGGAGAGTTTTTTGAACTACCAATACTCATAGACGCAGTTAAGGAATTAAAAGCTAACAACAAAGCTCTGCATGTCTTCGGATTGCTTTCTGATGGTGGCGTACACAGTCATCAAGAGCATATTTATGCATTGCTCGAGTTAGCGGCTGAGCAAGGACTGGAGAAAGTCTACGTGCACGCATTTCTGGACGGAAGGGACACACCGCCGATTAGCGCAGCACCCTATATTGCAGCTTTGGAAGAGAAAATAGCAACATTGAGTGCTGGTCGGATTGCTAGCATCTGCGGTCGCTTCTATGCGATGGATAGAGACAAACGTTGGGAGCGCATTGAACCTGCCTATAATATGATTGTAGAAGGCCAAGCTGAGTTGGTAGAAACATCTGCCAGCAAAGCATTAGAAAATGCTTACGCACGCAAAGAAACTGATGAGTTCGTAAAATGCACCTGCATTCGTCAACCGAATGAGGCACCAATTAAATTAGAAGATGGAGACAGTGTTATTTTTATGAATTTCCGCGGTGACCGCGCTAGGGAAATTAGCGATGTTATTCTTAATGATACATTTGATGGTTTTGAACGCAAACGTGTTCCACAGCTGTCGCACTTCTTTACCTTAACGCAACATGATCAAAACCAGAAAAAGGCAACACCCGTATTCGCACCATTTACACTAAAAAACACCTTCGGCGAACATATACAGAATCAAGGCTTGACTCAGTTGCGTATTGCAGAAACTGAAAAATACCCACATGTAACATTCTTTTTTAACGGTGGGGATGAGGATGTTTTTAAAGGTGAAGATAGAATCTTGGTACCATCACCTAAGGTTGCTACTTATGATCTAAAACCGGAAATGAGTGCCGTAGAAGTAACAGACAGGTTGGTTGAAGCAATACAAGCAAAAAAATATGATGCGATTATTTGTAACTATGCAAATTGCGACATGGTCGGCCATACTGGCAATCTTGAAGCAGCTATTAAAGCAGTAGAAACACTAGACACATGCATAGGCCGTGTTGTCGAAGCGATGCAAGCAATTGGTGGCGAAGTGATTATTACAGCAGACCATGGTAATGCTGAACTCATGCAAGATTACAAGAATAATCAACCACATACGCAACACACAACCAATCTAGTCCCGTTAATTTATGTAGGACGAAAAGCGAATCTTGCTGAGGATGGTGCTTTATCCGATTTGGCACCTACACTTCTTCATATGATGGGAGTCTCACAACCAACTGAAATGACAGGTAAAAATTTGATTTCATTTCAACATGATGCGTAAATGTGTGTACTGTGTTGAAGTTAACATTGAAACTATCTAGACAAGTCTTTTTTAGCCTTACCATCCTGACTTTGTTTTTTTGGCAAAGCATCAGTTTTGCCGATAAAAAAGTGGATGCCGCAAAAGAAGATATGAGCGGCATCAAAGAAAAAATTAACACCATAGAGAAAAAACTTAATCAGACGAAAGCCAAACAGGATGATGTCACCGACGCGCTAAAAAAATCAGAAACAGCAATCAGTCTCGCTAATAAAAAATTACATGAAATTAAACAAGCGCAAAAAGATAATGAATCCAAGCTAAACATGCTTAAAAAAGAATCTCAACGTATTAACGACGAGCTACAAAAGCAACAAGAAAAGCTGAGTGCTTTGCTCAATCAGCAATACATTCAAGGAAACCAAAGCTATTTCAGGCTCATACTAGAAAGCAAAAGCCCGAGTCAATTAGCGAGAGATCTCAAATATCAATCTTATATCGGACAAGCGCATACAAAACTCATTGATAGCATGCAAAGCAATTTGAATGAGATCAAAACGCTGGACACGCAAACAACGGAGGCTTTGCAGAAAGTAGCAGAACTTAAAGAACAACAAGAAAAGGAACGTGAAACTTTAGAGAAAGAAAAATCAGAAAAGAAATCTGTACTGAAGAGTTTATCGAAAGAAATTGCGGAACAGAGAGGACAGATAGAAAAACTTAAACGAGATGAAAAACGCTTAGCAAACCTAGTAAAAAAA
>CAXIBZ010000229.1:0-3199 GCA_964022105.1 uncultured Methylophilaceae bacterium | reverse complement strand
TGACATATAAACATTTTTATCAGCATCAACTACAACGCAACTCAACAAACCAGTCGCTTCATCATTAAAATATTTAGTTGAAACCATTTTTTGCAGTGTAACTTGCTCAGGAAAAGCATCATCATCGGTTACCCAAACCCAATCATGTCCATGCGCAATCGCCACCTGCATGCCAGTTGAAAAGCCGCCGGAGCTACCAAGGTTGTCTTGTATTTTTAGTGTTAGATTGTCCTGATCTTCTAACCAGCGTCTGATTTTTTTATCTTTTCCTTGAAAAACAACAATAATTTCATCTAGGACTCTTGTCTGCTTACGCAAATATTCTATTGTGTTTTTCAACTTTTCATATCGATGCATGGCAAGCACTACTACAGCGATTGAAACATTGTTTTCTGCGACAGCCACAAAAACTCCTTTTAACTAAGCATTTAATTCAACAAAATCGATATGCAGCAACAGATAAAAACAACTACTTGCGATATTAGGTATGTTAAATTATTCATATTGATAAATGATAAGTGCAAACATAGCCAAGCCTGAACAAACAAGTCATTTATAATGCTAGAAATAAATCACAACTTCATATTACAAATACGTAATTTATTGTAACATCCTCGCTATGCACTCATTTTTAGCGCCTGCCAAAATTAATATCTTTTTACATATTACTGGCCAACTGGCAAATGGCTATCACACACTTCAAAGTGCATTTCAATTATTGGGGTTTTATGACACAATTTACCTGCGCCCAACCTCTAACAGCAAGATAAAAAGACTAACTGATGTAGACGGCGTTCCTGAACAACAGGATTTAACTGTACGTGCAGCACTCGCTTTACAACAGGCAACAGGCACTGCACGTGGTGTCGAGATTGAAATAAACAAACAGATTCCAATGGGGGCAGGTTTAGGCGGCGGCAGTTCTGACGCTGCAACGATATTGCTTGCACTCAATCAGTTATGGTCGCTTAACTTGAGCCGTAAAAACTTAATGGAGATAGGTGTAAAACTAGGTGCTGATGTCCCTTTTTTCATTTTTGGTCAAAATGCATGGGCCGAAGGAATTGGTGAGATACTTAGCCCATTGTCTTTGCCAACACAATACTATGTAGTGCTTACACCGCATATAAATGTATCGACAGCAAAAATATTTGCTAATTCCAGATTGACAAAAGACACGAAACCATTGAAAATAGCGGACTTTTCAGACGGTCAAAATGCTAAGTTATTTAGAAATGACCTTGAAAAAGTTGTATGTGAAGAATTTACAGCAGTTGCCAATAGCCTCAAGTGGTTAAGCCAGTACGGTGAAGCGAGAATGAGCGGTTCTGGGGCATCTGTTTTTGTAGCAGTTGATTCATACAAAAAGGCAGAAGCAGTACTTGCGCAGAAACCTATCGATATTGACGGTTTTATTGCAAAGAGTTTAAGCAAACATCCTTTGTATGATTTAGCAAAATAAAGCTTATTGGGGAGTCGCCAAGCTGGTTAAGGCACTGGATTTTGATTCCAGCATGCGAAGGTTCGAATCCTTCCTCCTCAGCCATGATTTAAAAGCCAAAAGCGTGTAGATTAATGAGATTTACACGCTTTTCAATCTTGTAAGGATACATGTGTCAACGACTAGCAACATGATGGTGTTTACAGGTAATGCCAACCCAGTATTAGCACAAGAAGTTGCTAGCAACCTTGGCATCCCATTGGGTCGTGCAGACGTAGGTCGTTTTTCAGATGGTGAAATCATGCTGGAAATCCTTGAAAATGTGCGTGGTCGTGACGTGTTTGTTCTGCAATCTACCTGCCACCCTAATAATGACAACCTGATGGAAGTCATGGTAATGATTGATGCATTACGTCGTTCATCGGCAGGGCGTATTACAGCAGCTATACCTTATTTAGGTTACTCAAGACAAGATCGTCGACCTCGCTCCGCGCGTGTTGCCATTACAGCGAAAGTAGTTGCAAACATGTTGACGAGTGTTGGTGTAAATCGTTTATTGACAATGGACTTGCATTCTGACCAAATTCAGGGATTTTTCGACATTCCTGTTGACAACATTTATGCCACATCAATTTTGCTGGATGACCTGAAAAAGCAACGATACGAAAACTTGGTAGTTGTTTCACCTGATATTGGAGGTGTCGTTAGGGCTCGTGCAGCTGCAAAACAACTAGGCTCTGACTTGGCGATTATTGACAAACGGCGACCAAAACCTAATGAAGCCAAAGTAATGAACATTATTGGTGAAGTAGCCGGCCGTACCTGTGTCATTATGGATGACATGGTAGATACGGCGAATACCTTATGTGAAGCAGCTTCTGCCTTAAAAGAGCAAGGCGCTACAAAAGTAGTGGCTTATGCGACACATCCCGTATTGTCAGGCATAGCTGCGCAACGGATCAATGATTCTTCTTTGGATGAATTGGTCGTTACCAATACGATACCACTGAGTGAAGCATCAAAAAGTTGCAAGAAAATTCGTCAACTCAGCGCAGCGGTCCTGCTGGCTGAGACTATACGTAGAATTAGTAAAGAAGACTCTGTATCTTCTTTGTTTATGGATTGATTTAGTTCCCTGTTATCTGGTCGCGGATAACAGATTTTTGTGTAGTACCAATTAGGAGTAGTAAAATGAGTATTAACATTAAAGCCGTCAAACGTGACGTTAAAGGTACGAGTGCGAGCCGCCGCCTACGTCGTGCAGGCCGTGTACCAGGTGTGGTATATGGTGGTAATGATCCAGCAATCACACTTGAATTTGACCACAAAGAGTTGTTCATGGAGTTTCGTCATGAAGCATTTCATGCATCTATCTTAAGTCTTGAAATTGAAGGCAAAAAAGAAGATGTATTGTTACGTGACTACCAACTTCACCCAGTACGTAACACGATTCAACACGTTGACTTTCAACGTGTGTCTGCTACTGAAAAAATTCACGTAAAAGTACCATTCCACTTTATAAATGGTGAAACATGTCCAGGCGTAAAATTAGGTGGTGGTATTGTTGGTCATATCTTAAATGAAGCTGAAGTTAGCTGTTTAGCTAAAAACTTACCAGAATTCATTACTGTGGATTTAGGTTCACTTGAAATTGGTGAATCTATCCACTTATCTGAAATTAAATTGCCAGAAGGTGTTGAATTTGTTCAATTAGCGCATGGTACTGATCCTGCAGTAAGTTCAATCAATAAACCACGC
>CAXIBZ010000228.1:0-3202 GCA_964022105.1 uncultured Methylophilaceae bacterium | reverse complement strand
TGAGATAGACCGCGACATTATCAACTGGATGCAAACTGAATATGCAATGCCAGCCTACGCTAATAACAAAATCATCATTCACAATGCTGATGCACTAAAGTTTGATTTTTCTTCGGTAGGCAAAGATCTACGCATCACTGGAAACTTGCCCTATAACATTTCGACACCTATTTTGTTCCATCTACTCGATAATTTGGCCAGCATTAAAGAGATGCACTTCATGCGGCAAAAAGAAGTCGTAGAGCGTATGGTCGCAGCGCCATCGACGCCAGCTTACGGTAGGTTAAGTGTGATGTTGCAATATTATTTGCATATGGAATATCTGATTACCGTGCCACCTGAAGCGTTTAAACCTGTGCCAAAAGTAGAATCAGCTTTTGTCCGATGCGTACCCTATACAGCACTTCCTTACACCGCAAACGATACAGAGTTATTTGCCAAAATTGTTTTAGCTGCATTTTCACAACGTCGCAAAACGATTCGTAACACATTAAAACCTTTTTTAAGCTTGGATGACTTTCCAAAGCTCAATATTGATCCACAATTAAGAGCAGAGAATTTGAGCGTTGCTGACTTTGTCTCTGTTGCCAACTATCTACAATCTTAATTAGACTGCTATAATTCAGGCTAATCTTCACCAATTAACATAAAAAATTTCTAGAAAGAAAGTTATGCGAATCATTTTATTGGGAGCACCAGGTGCTGGCAAAGGCACACAAGCAACATTCATCACAGAACACTTCAATATTCCACAAATCTCGACTGGCGACATGCTAAGAGCCGCTGTAAAGGCAGGCACACCACTGGGATTAGAGGCTAAAAGTTATATGGATAGTGGAGGATTGGTACCTGATGCTGTCATTATTGGCTTGGTTTCAGAGCGTATTAAGGAAGCAGACTGTAAAAATGGTTTCTTGTTTGATGGATTTCCACGCACTATTCCACAAGCAGATGCGATGAAAGAAGCTGGTGTAATGATCGACTATGTCGTAGAAATTGATGTACCTGATAGTGCAATCGTTGAGCGCATGAGTGGCCGTCGCAGCCACCCTGAAAGTGGACGTACTTACCATATCAAATTCAACCCACCAAAAATTGATGGCAAGGATGATGTTACGGGTGAGGATCTTGTACAACGTGAAGATGACAAAGAAGAAACGGTAAAAAAACGTTTGGAGGTCTATCACGACCAAACAAAACCGCTTGTTGACTACTATGCTAATTGGGCAAACAGTGGTGAAACAGGCGCGCCTAAACATGTAAAAGTGAATGGTCTGGGCGACATGGCCTCAATAAGAGATACCATTTTTAACGCACTCAGTCAGAAATAAATACATGTAGCGAATTAACTTAGTCAGGGAATAGCACATGAGTGATCAGCAATCAGCTTCAAATGAAAGTATAAACAGTAACTTTCCGGTCATTCGTGAGATCAAATTCAATCAAATCTTGAGTTGGCTAAAACTTGGTGTGCATGATTTACGTCAGGCAAAACTGGCTAGTTTATTTTATGGCTTTGTTTTTGCTGTTGCCGGCTTCTTGATGCATGCAGTTTTGTTTGATGCGAGCTGGCTCTTGTCTGGATTGACTACTGGCTTCCTGTTAGTGGGGCCTTTCTTAGCCATGGGGCTTTATGATCTCAGTCGTCGCATGGAGCTTGGAGAAAAGCCCAACCTTCTACTCACATTAACGGCATGGCGTGCGAATTTAATCAATGTAGGTATCTTTGCTGGGGTATTGGTTGTTATTTTATTAATTTGGGCACGTGCATCACTAGTAATTTTTGCGTTATTCTTCCAAGGTGGATTACCTACCTTTCTGGATATCGTCCATACTTTAATCACTTTTCAACAACCTACTTTTGCTTTAGTCTACTTTGCCGTGGGTGGATTTTTTGCTGCATTTGTTTTTTCAGTCAGTGTGGTGGCTATCCCATTGATGGCGGACAAAAAAACGGACGCTGTAACCGCAGCCATTGCTAGCTTAATCGCTGTGGTGCGCAACCCATTACAAATGGCTTTATGGGCACTGACGATTGTTGTGTTAGTACTAATTGGTTTTGCAACATTCTACCTTGGGCTGATTATCACTATGCCTATTATTGGCCATGCTAGCTGGCATGCATACAAAGACTTAGTTCAATAATAAGCAACCAAAAAAGTCTCTTCAAAACAGCAATTAAAGAAGTAAGGGATAGCCATGTCAAAGGGAAGTCCTTCAAGTATAATGGCGCTTTTACTTTTTTCATCAAAACGTTATGCAGCAGCAATACCCATTTAAAGAAATCGAAAAAGCCACGCAGGAATATTGGGATAACCACCAAGCATTTAAAGCAGAGAGTAATAGTAAGAAACCAAAATACTATTGTTTATCCATGTTCCCTTATCCAAGCGGCAAGCTTCATATGGGTCATGTGCGCAATTACACCATTGGTGATGTATTAAGTCGTTATCACCATATGAAAGGGTTTAATGTGCTCCAACCTATGGGTTGGGATGCATTTGGACTTCCTGCTGAGAATGCTGCGATTCAGAATAATGTACCGCCGGCAAAATGGACTTATGACAATATTGCTTATATGCGGTCACAGCTTAAGTCGCTAGGCTTTGCAATCGATTGGTCACGTGAATTAGCAACATGCCAGCCAGAATATTACAAATGGAACCAATGGCTATTTTTACGTATGTTAGAAAAAGGCATTGCTTATAAAAAAACACAAACCGTCAATTGGGATCCGATAGATCAAACCGTACTAGCAAATGAACAAGTCATTGAAGGTCGAGGTTGGCGGACGGGCGCACTGGTCGAGAAGCGTGAAATTCCAGGCTATTACTTCAATATCACCAGCTATGCACCACAGTTATTAGACGACCTTGATAAACTCACGGGCTGGCCTGAGCGTGTTAAAACCATGCAGGCGAACTGGATAGGTAAAAGTGTCGGTGTTCGCTTCGCATTTACCCATGATATAAAAGATAGCAATAATACCCTGATTGATAATGGCAAACTATGGGTATTCACCACGCGAGCTGATACGATTATGGGCGTCACTTTCTGTGCTGTAGCAGCGGAACATCCATTGGCCAATCACGCCGCACAAAACAACCCTGAATTAGCTGCTTTTATTGAGAAATGCAAGAAAGGCTCTGTTTCTGAAGCGGATATGGCGACCATGGAAAAAGAAGGCGTGGATACAGGCCTA
>CAXIBZ010000227.1:0-3225 GCA_964022105.1 uncultured Methylophilaceae bacterium | reverse complement strand
AGGTGCAAGCATTTTGGCCGTTTCATCAGTTTGGATGCACTTGCCCTATTTGCGCTAGCAATTGAACCCTCTTTTAATGCTACGTAAACTAAGCCCGCTGAAATAGCGGGCTTTTGTTTTATGTAGTCAGTTTTTATTTCTTGCTAATTAAGTTTGTATTTAATGGATATTGCACCGCGTAAATCACCTAGTTTGTAGCCGCGCGCTATGTCATTAGGGTAATGCTTATCTAGAGCATTAACTATATCGGTAGACATGTCTTGTGGCTGACCGTGACATTGCAGGCAGATGTCTTGAACTGTTATTGCTTTTGCATAACGATAATATTTCGCGCCGTTTTCTATAGTGATTTGGCTAAATTCTATTGGCGCATCAGCTGTTTTAGTTAGCACTTGTTGCGTAAGGTTAGCGAGCGCTTGCTCTTCCCAAGCATCTGGTATGCCTTGCATACGATTTCTTGCTTTTGTTGATACACGTTTGACGGTTCTAACATCAGTGCTGTACTGATTTGCAATTGCTGGAGCTGCTTGTTTGCAAAAAGGGATTGCACTCACCAAGCCCTGGCTTTGAATTTGTTGTTTGAGTGTGCCGCCTAGTTGTTGCATGAAGGCTTGCGCAGTTTTTTGCGCATCTTGTAAATAGGTTTGCGTATTTATTGTGTGTGTTTGGCAACCAGATAAAATGAGTATGGATGTAATGATTACTTTTTTCATCATAAAACCTCTATTAGTTAAATTGATTGAAAGTTATACACTGCTGGCTTGGTCGAACGCGTTAATGGCATCTGCCGCATACATTAGTGATGGCCCACCACCCATATAGATTGCCATACTGAGTGTCTCCATAAGCTCTTGCTTGCTAGCACCTAATCTGACTAAAGATTGTGTATGAAAGCCAATACAGCCATCACAGTGTGCCGCTACACCTAAGGCTAGTGCAATCAGCTCTTTGGTTTTTTTATCCAGTGCACCATCTTTGGTAGCAGCGGCTGACAATAAACCAAAAGCTTGCATAACCTCTGGCATGCTGGTGCGTAATTGTTTTAATGACACTGATATCTCATTCGTAATTGCTTTGTATTGTTTGGTCAATTGAATTTCCTTAATATATTAATATACATTATATAATAATATATATTATAAAGGTAACACATATTGAGCTATATCAACTTAAGTGATAATGCCAATCATAAAAAAGAACAAAGTAAGATATGATTGAACAGTTTAGAGCGTTAAAATAATAATGGTTAAAACAAAGGATTCAGTCTTGCAAGTAACACAACATTCAAATCGCTATAGTGCAATCTCAATTACGATGCATTGGTTGATGTTTTTATTAATGGTGGCTGTTTACGCCTGCATTGAACTGAGAGAGATATATCCAAAAGGAAGTGACCCACGAGAAGCATTAAAGATGTGGCACTTTATGCTTGGGCTTTGTGTATTGTTATTAATCTGGGTGCGCTTATTCTTTATTATTAAAAATAAAAGCCCCGAAATTATGCCAACACCACCAAGATGGCAGCATATGTTATCGAAGGCTGTTCAAGGTGTACTCTATTTATTAATGATTGGATTACCCATACTTGGTTGGCTAATGTTAAGCGCCAAAGGAAAAGTAATACCTTTTTTTGGTTTAGAGTTGCCTGCGCTAATGGCTGAGAATAAACAGCTGGGTGATTTATTCAAAAAAATACACGAAACAGGCGGTACGATTGGATATTATTTAATTGGGCTACATACAATTGCGGCTTTATTTCATCATTATGTGATGCGGGATAATACTTTATTAAGGATGTTGGCGAAGCGCACAAAGTAATTCACTTTAATTTTGCCATAAGCCTATGATAGTAGAGTCTTTCATATACAAAGGAAATATCATGGGAAAAGGTCAGAAAAGTAATAAAGAAATAAAAAAACCTAAAAAAGAGAAGTTGCCTACCGTTCCAACCAAATAGCACTGGCAACAGAACAAGTCTGGGTTTAATGCGTGAATAAGCAGTTCAAAACTTGTTCCTATGGTTCAAGATGTAATCTCTGTGTGCTGGTCAAGTGCTTGCATTGCTTGTCAATTTCCTTAGTCTGCCGATAAAATCAGACAAATATGAGAACTATCCTCAATTCTATTTGACATACAAAGGCTTTAAGCCGTTTTTATACAGCCCGCTGCATTAGCTTGATATAGCTGCAACTTAAAGATGGTTTGCATATGTAGTGTGATGCTTAAAGCACAATGCAACATTGATTAGGATAGTGAAATTTATGGATATTAATTTCAGGTTAACCCTGCAACGTGTCTCAATTGGATTGTTTGCAGCAGTAATGAGCGCGTGCTCTCCAGTTAAATTATTAAATTCGATTATCCCTACGGATCAGTACAACTTTAAAGAGAATGTCGCTTATGGCAAATTAGACCGCCAAAAACTTGATCTTTATATCCCTAAAAATAAAGGAGATAAACCATTACCAGTTGTGCTTTTTTACTATGGTGGCGGATGGGACTCAGGTAATAAAGATAACTACTTATTTGTAGCTGAGGCTTTTACATCAAAGGGCTATTTAACGGTCATTCCAGACTATAGGGTGTTTCCAGAGGTTAAGTTTCCTGAGTTTATGCATGACCCAGTTAGAGTTGGTCATTGGGTAAAGCAATCTATTGCAGATTATGGTGGTGATTCAAATAATATTTATGTGGTGGGTCATTCAGCAGGCGCACATATCGGCATGATGTTAAATTTGAATAAAGACTATTTAGCCTCAGTTGATTTAAAGCCAAACCAGTTTCGCGCTTTTATCGGGCTTGCCGGTCCTTATGATTTTTTGCCATTACAGTCCAATCGTTTGAAAGATATTTTTGGGCCAGAAGAAACAAGATGGCAATCGCAACCTATCAATTTTGTAACGGGTGACAACCAGCCGACACTGCTTTTGGTTGGACTTAAAGATGATACTGTTTGGCCAAAAAACTCAATTAATTTAGCGAGTGCAATTGAGGAAAAAAATGGGCAAGTTCAAGTTGTAAAATATCCAAGTTACGGACATGTGGATATGGTTGCTAAATTAGCAAAGCCGTTTAGAGGAAGTAGCACTTTACTCGATGATATGGTGCAATTTATGCAGAAAACGCAACGTTAAAGATGCGTATGCTGCGGAGAAAAGCAGCGGCTTGCAGTAGCTTCACAATTAACCGCATAGGTCATTCATGAATTTAATGACGCTGTGTTCA
>CAXIBZ010000226.1:0-3260 GCA_964022105.1 uncultured Methylophilaceae bacterium | reverse complement strand
TGGTAAGTGAATATGAATATCTTTGCTCTCATAAAAATCTTCAGGGATACCTAGACGTGCAGCACGACTACGCACGACGCTCATCGCAGCTTCTAGTGATTCTTGCATCACATCGCCAAGCTTACCTGTTTTAATCATTTTCCCTTTACCAGGCAACACGACGGCTTCAATAGTGAGTAATTCACCACCTACTGAGGTCCATGCCAGACCAGTCACTTGGCCTATTTGGTTTTCTTTTGCTGCCACACCAAAATCATAACGATAGACGCCTAAATATTCACTGATGTTATCTACAGTCACATCAACTTTTTGAATTGGGTTAATGTCAACACCATCGTCTGCACGATGGTATTTTTTAGCATCTGTCTTGCTAAGCAATAAGGCCTTGACTACTTTGCGACATAACTTGGCCAACTCTTGTTCCAAACGCCTTACGCCTGCCTCACGCGTATAGTATTGAACAATATGTCGGATAACGTCTTCACCCACATTAATTTCTGTTGATTTTAATCCGTGCGCTTTTAACTGCTTGGGTAATAGATAGCGTTCTGCGATATTAACCTTTTCATCTTCTGTATAGCCAGCTAGACGGATGATTTCCATTCGATCTAATAACGGAGCTGGAATATTCATACTATTAGCTGTGGCCACAAACATAACATCAGATAAGTCGTACTCAACTTCTGCGTAATGATCAGCAAAAGTATGATTCTGCTCTGGATCGAGCACCTCTAATAGCGCAGACGATGGATCACCACGCATGTCTTGGCCCATCTTATCTACTTCATCTAATAAAAATAGAGGATTTTTGACGCCTACTTTGGTCATGCTTTGTAATACTTTGCCAGGCATTGACCCAATGTACGTACGTCTGTGGCCTCTTATTTCAGCCTCATCACGTACCCCACCAAGTGCCATACGAACAAATTTACGGTTAACAGCTTTGGCAATGCTTTGACCAAGGGATGTCTTACCTACACCCGGCGGCCCAACGAGACAAAGGATTGGTGCTTTTACTTTTCCTACGCGTTGCTGCACAGCCAAATACTCAACTATGCGTTCTTTGACCTTTTCCAATCCATAGTGATCTGCATCTAAAACTTGTTCAGCTACGGTTAAATCTCGGCTAATTTTAGTTTTTTTCTTCCAAGGCAAACTCACTAAAGTATCAATATAATTCCGCACCACAGACGCTTCAGCCGACATTGGTGACATTAATTTTAGCTTTTTAAGCTCTGCATTTACTTTTGCTAGGGCTTCTTTACTCATACCAGCTGTTTTTATACGCTTTTCAAGCTCCTCCATCTCGGCATTTTCATCATGCTCACCCAGTTCTTTTTGTATTGCCTTCACTTGCTCATTAAGATAGTACTCGCGCTGACTTTTTTCCATTTGTCGCTTCACGCGACCTCGAATCCGCTTCTCAACTTGTAAAATATCAATCTCTGACTCCATTAAATGAAGTAAATGCTCTAAGCGTTCAGTTACGCTAAGCATTTCCAATACCTTTTGCTTCTCTTCCAGTTTCAAAGTCAAATGCGCAGAAATTGTGTCTGCTAAACGCCCTGCTTCTGTGATGGTAGCGAGTGAAGTCAGAATTTCAGGCGGAATTTTTTTATTTAATTTCACATATTGATCAAATTGCGTTAGTACTGTCCGCATCAACGCTTCAACCTCATCGTCTTCTTCATTCAGCTGCGCAATGTTTTGTGGCTTTGCCCAAAAACTACCGTCTATTTCTTCAAACTCTGTCACGCGAACACGATGCAAGCCTTCAACTAACACTTTTACCGTGCCATCTGGCAGTTTTAACATCTGCAAGACAGTGGCAACTGTGCCAATTTCATACAAATCAGTCGCATCTGGCTCGTCTTTTGTCGCTGACTTTTGTGCAACCAGCATGATTTTTTTATCCGCATCAGATGCTATTTCCAGTGCTTTAACGGACTTATCTCTTCCAACAAAAAGTGGAATAACGAGGTGTGGATAGACAACCACATCTCGTAGTGGCAATAAAGGCATTTTACCTTCTGTTACCGGTTCTGATTGTGCTGGCATATTAGTCAAAGTTTGTTCAGTCATAGTTACCTTAATGTATACATGGGCTACATACCCTATGTTATTAGAATGGGAACATTCTTCGATAGTTCAAGAGTGCTTGCTATAATTAATTGGCAATTAAAATACGCAAGCAAGATTACATGTTTACTATAAGCCTTTGCAGGTTAATTGCAAATAGTCTTATTGTAAATAGTTGCTAGCTAGCACTCTCTGCTCGTTTGGGTGAGTCTTCGTAAATCATGATTGGTTGCGTCTCAGCATTAATGACACCTTCATCAATCACGACTTTAGATAAATTATCAATAGATGGTATGTCGTACATCACATCAAGCAATGCCTGTTCCAATATAGAACGCAAACCACGTGCACCAGTTTTACGCTCTAGTGCTTTTTTCGCAACTGCTCGTAATGCAGAGTCTCTAAATTCAAGCTCCACACCTTCCATTTTGAATAATTTGGCATATTGTTTTGTTAGCGCATTTTTAGGTTGCGTTAATATCGTCATCAAAGCCTCTTCATCTAGCGACTCTAATGTAGCAACAACGGGTAAGCGACCAATAAACTCTGGTATTAAACCAAATTTAATTAAATCTTCTGGTTCAACATCTAGCAAAACTTCGCCGACCGCACTTTGATCGTCTTTACTTTTCACCTCAGCGCCAAAGCCAATACCGCCTTTTTCAGAGCGAGAGCGGATGATTTTTTCTAGACCATCAAATGCACCACCACAAATAAATAGTATATTGGTCGTATCTAGCTGCACGAACTCTTGATTTGGATGCTTACGCCCACCTTGAGGAGGTACAGATGCAACCGTACCTTCAATCAGTTTAAGTAGTGCTTGTTGCACACCTTCACCCGACACATCGCGTGTTATGGATGGATTTTCTGATTTACGTGAAATCTTATCAACTTCATCAATGTATACGATACCGCGTTGAGCCTTTTCAGTATCATAATCACATTTTTGCAGAAGTTTTTGCATGATGTTCTCAACATCTTCGCCAACATAACCTGCTTCTGTCAGCGTTGTGGCATCAGCCATTACAAAAGGCACATCCAATAAGCGTGCTAAAGACTGCGCTAATAACGTTGTACCATAACCAGTTGGCCCGATTAGCAATATGTTGCTTTTTTTAATTTCTACATCGTCTTTTGTTGCATCATCTGCAATGTGGTTATGTTCCAGACGCTTGTAG
>CAXIBZ010000225.1:0-3309 GCA_964022105.1 uncultured Methylophilaceae bacterium | reverse complement strand
CTAAGTTGCTCTCTATTCCAGGATCCATGTAATGCGACAATCGCATCGTTTTTAAATTCAACAGGAAAGTGGCTTTTATTTAAAAAGGTAATTCCAATTGGCGTTGAATGGGATGTGAGCGTTATTGCTGGTGCTGTAGCCTTCTGGCAGAAGTCTGCTGGACCAGGGAAGTTTGGGTCTGTTGTCATTGTTGCTTGACTATCGGCATTGCCCCAGCAATGTGGCCACCCATAATGTTCACCACGTCTAATCAGATTGATGTGTTCAGGCGGTAGCTCATCATTGATGGCGCCATTTTTTTTGTCAGAACGCATATCCGCACCATTATTAGTTGCAAACATCTCGTTTGTTTCTGGATGCCATGCAAAGCCTTGGCTATTGCGAAGCCCTTCTGCCCAAATTGGGGGTAGTGCGGTATGTCTTCCTACTACAGCTAATGCACCTGCTGGTTTACCTTCAATGGTGTATCGTAAAATAGTGGCACGTGTCGGATCATCCTCGTTACAGACATTGCAGCTAGAACCTACATTCAAGTAAATGTGATTATCTGGTCCGATTTTGACTGTTTTTAATGTATGTCCGCCAGTAGCTAAATTACTAATCATCGGTTGCGGTTTCGACCATTTATCAGCTTTTTTTTCTAAAACAACAATACTGTTTTGATTAGCGACTAGTAATTTGTTGTCTGAAAATGTCAAACCATTTGGTGCATTAAGTTCGCGTGAAATAATCGTTTGAGAATCTGCTATACCATCATGATTATCATCCTCTAACATGATGACACTATTTGATTTTGCAGAAGAAACATACAAATTCCCATCTGGCCCAAAAGCCATCATGCGGGGAAGGACGTTTAATTTTGCATAAATACTTATCTCAAACCCGGGCGGTAGTTGCAGGTTTAGTGTCTCAGGTACATCTGCTGCACAACTGATTGATGGCATTACGCTACAGATAGCTAAGCTTAAATAGTTTTTTATCTTGTATAACACGATTTCGAGCATCATTACCCTTTAATCAAAATCCTATTACGTTAGTACGTCAGACCAAATATTAATCGCCCATGCATTGGCGTATTGCCCTTCTTGTAATGAAGGTTTTGCTGAGACACCACCACCATCGGCAGGGATCATGATTTTTTTGCCAGCATCGTAGCGGTATACATTGGCGACGTGCATTGCTTGCCTATCATCGACATAGCTATAACATGTATTCGCAAAGACAGGCGAAGGGTCTGGTGTTCTCTCATGCATTAGTTCCACTATTGCACTGGCACAAACTCTCGCCTGAGATGTTGCCATGTGGGCAGATTTAGGCAGGCCAGCTGCAACACTGTCACCAATCACATGGACCATCGGTACACGTTTTGATTCATAACTGAGAAAGCTTACTTCACACCAAGGGTAGTCTGGCTCTGTTAGATTTGCCATTTGCGTAGGTTTGCCAGCACGTTGAGGAGGAATAATATTGAGCACATCCGCTTTGACTGTTTCAAAATCCGTCGTCACGGTTTTTGAGTTGATATCAATATCGACAATGAGGTTGTTTGGTTGATAATCAATCATACCTGCGTATTCATCTGTCCAAGCTTTGATGAACAAGCCTTTTTTTGACACAATATCAGGGTTTGCATCAAGGATAATAATTTTACTTTTTGGCTTATGTTTCTTGAAATAGTTTGCAACCTGACATGCCCGTTCGTAAGGACCCGGTGGGCAGCGATAAGGCATTTTTGGCACTGTCATTACAAATACGCCGCCATCTCGCATAGCGGATAGTTGCTGATGAAGGTTAACGGTTTGCCATCCAGCTTTCCAAGCATGCGGAATTGCTTGTTGCGCTTCTACTGAGGCGAGCTGGGGTAAATCCTCATAATTAAAATCGACACCTGGTGCGACAATCAAACGATCATAACTAAGTTCGCCCCGTTTCATGATGACCTTTTTTCTGTCAGTATGAATTGCAGTGACTTCATCTTGTACCCAATTAATACCATTATTTTTTTGAACTAAATCATAGCCAAACGTTAAATCATTGATATTTTTACTACCACCAAGTACTAAGTTACTCAGCGGGCAAGAAACAAATTGAGCTTGTTTTTCAATAACCGTCACTGCAATGTTATGTGCACTCCAGAGCCGAATGTACTTTGCAGCAGTTGTGCCAGCATAACCACCGCCGATAACGACAACATGACCAAGTGGTGGCTTCTTAGCTCTAGCCCAAGTCTTATTGGCTATTAATAGACTCGCTACGCCAACTCCTGCAGTTTTGATAAATGAGCGGCGACCAATAGATTCTTTGATTGGGTTACTCATGTTTTGCTTTCAATTCTTGTGAAACAGGCGGTGGGGTAGAAATACGTTTTTGCTCAGAAAAGTAATGTGCAAGTTGCATTATTTCATCATCTGTTAAACCTTTAGCATGGTGATGCATCACGGTACTGGCTCGCCCCCCATTTTTAAAAGCTAACATTTGATTAGAAAAATAGATGGCATCCAAACCAGCCAGCACTGGTGTTGTGCTATGGCTGTTGCCATTGGTTCCATGACAAGCAGCACATGAAGCTGCGAGTGTGCGGGTATGGATGTTGGTTATTGAATTGACTTCTACAGAGTGCACTAAGCTTGATGTGAAGAGCAAAGTGATGAGACCAAAACACCTAAATAGAATGGATGTTAATGAGGTTAGAGCCGCTATGAAGCGCATGGTGTTTTAATCCTGTAATGTGTGATTAAAACACCATTCTAACCATAAACTAGCCTTCTATGCCAGTTCTTGAGATTTTAGCAGTACTCACCTTTACAGCCATCATCTTTTACACCAAGGCTAGTTAAGTGATCCATCATTTCTTTGTTATTTTCGTCACGATAGTACTGGATTAAAGAAAGATTATTGCGTAATTTAATATTTACATCGGCGCCGCTTTTCGCCAATAGCGTGGTAAGACGGGTGTCTCCACTTAATGCTGCAAGATGAAAAGCAGTATGCTGGGCGGTAGGATGCATGTAATCAAGCTCTGCGCCTTTTGAAATCAGGTATTTTACCACTTCAACTTGATGTGCATTGACAGCCATTTGTAATGGACTCCAACCAAATATTTTTTCATTAACCACGTTAGCATCGGCACTCACAAACTTCTGAACCGTTTTAACATTTCCTTCAGTAACTGCGTCTCTCCATACGGCTTCTTCATCATCTGTTAGTGCTGCTGCATTAAATGATGCGCATAATACCAAAGCCAATAAGGCGGTTTTAATCCATTGCATGTTTTATTCTCCAAACTAAAATTATTATAAAAATATTATC
>CAXIBZ010000224.1:0-3311 GCA_964022105.1 uncultured Methylophilaceae bacterium | reverse complement strand
AACAATAATCCCTTTTAAAGCTTTATTTTTTATAGCATTTACTTGCTTTACACTATCTTGCTCAAAGATAATGTTAAATTCAAAGTTTAAACGGTATCTTTTTTATGCAAACTCTTATCTGCGGCTCACTCGCTTTTGACACCATTATGGTGTTTCAAGATCAATTCAAAAACCATATTCTTCCAGATCAAATCCATAAACTAAGCGTTGCTTTTTTTGTCTTAGAGATGCGAAAAGAATTTGGTGGTACGGCTGGCAATATTGCATACAATCTAAAACTCCTTGAAGGAGAGCCTCTCATTATGGAGACGGTTGGCGAGGACTTTTCAGCCTATCAAAATTGGCTAGAAAAACATCAACTCTCCAATAAGCATATTAAAGCCATACCTGATAGTTTTACTGCACAAGCATTTATCACCACAGATTTGGACGACAATCAAATCACTGCATTCCACCCAGGTGCAATGCAAGCATCACATCTTAATAGTGTGAATGATTGCGAAGATGTTGCACTGGCGATTATTGCTCCAGATGGCAGAGATGGCATGTTTCAGCATGCAAAAGAGTGCTATGAAGCGAATATTCCGTTTATGTTTGATCCAGGTCAGGGTTTACCCATGTTCAATGGTGAAGAACTTATGCATTTCATTGAAATGGCCAGCTATTTAGCAGTGAACGATTATGAGGCACAAGTACTCCAAGAAAAGACGGGGTTATCTCTTTCCCAGCTTGCCGAAAAAGTGGATGCCCTTATTGTGACATTAGGTGCTGAGGGCTCAACTATTTATGCTGATGGTCAACTCTATGCGATCCCAAGCGTTAAACCAAAAGCAATAGTTGACCCAACCGGCTGTGGTGACGCATATCGTGCTGGATTATTATATGGCATTGTCAGAAAATGGGATTGGGTAACATGTGGCCGATTAGCTGCGACCATGGGTGCTATTAAAATTGCGAGCAGAGGTGGTCAAAATCATCACCCTAGCCGTGAAGAAATTGAGAATATATACAGCCAAGCGTTGATTAAAGAGGTGGCTGAGCAAGTGCAACTCAGCGAATAATGCAAGAAAACTTTTTGTACATAGGAAAATACCATGAAACTCGCTAAATTATTTTTGATTACAATCCTAGCAATTTTTGTTGCCGCTTGTGCCAGCTCAAACTCTGGCAGTGTTTATAAACGTGATGAAGCGCGTAAAGCGCATACCGTTAAGACTGGCGTTGTAGAGAGTGTACGCACAGTGAAGTTAGAAGGAACCAAATCACCCGTGGGCACCGTCGCTGGCGGCGCGATAGGCGGGATTGCTGGCAGCTCTATTGGCAGTGGCCGAGGTAGTGCGATTGGTGCGGTGATTGGTGCCGTCGCTGGTGGCCTAGCAGGAGCTGCAACGGAAGAGGTCGTCACCCGTAAAGATGCATTAGAAATTACGGTTAAAGTTGATGGTGGAGGCCTAGTCGCAATCGTACAAGAAGCTGATGAAGCGTTTAATCCTGGGGAAAGAGTTCGTATTGTTGAAGATGGTAACGTTTCACGTGTCACACACTAATATTTCTGCTCTTTCACAAAACCGTCATCTATTGTTAATCTAATTTTCATCTAAACCGCATACCATCTCTCTATCAAAACAGAGAGATGCGTATGATATTAAATCAAGCCCTAACCAAACAAAAGTTATCCCTATCCAAACCAAGTTTACATTTGTCGATTGCGCGCAATAAAAATGAAATCGCTGAAGCGCAACGTTTACGCTACAAAGTATTTGCCGAAGAGATGGGTGCTCAAGTTTCTGGGAAGAATGGTTTAGATATCGATGGCTTTGATGCTTACTGTGATCATTTGCTTGTTCGTGACACCAATACACAACAAGTTATCGGCACTTACCGTATTTTAGGACCAAAGCAAGCAAATGAAGCTGGCAGCTATTATTCTTCTGGTGAATTCGATCTCAGCAGAATTAGTCACTTATTGGAAAATACTGTTGAAATTGGTCGTGCTTGTGTACATCAGAATTACAGAAGTGGTGGCGTCATTACGCTGCTTTGGGCTGGTTTAGCTCAGTATATGAAGATGTACGGGTATGAGCATATGATTGGTTGTGCGAGTGTACCAATGAACGATGGTGGGCATGCAGCAGCTTCGCTGTATACAGCGCTCAAAGAAAACTATATGGCGCCAGCAGAATATCGCGTATTCCCCCATGTCCACTTGCCAATAGAATCATTGAATACGCAAATGAAAGTTGACTGCCCTCCACTCATCAAAGGTTACTTAAGATTAGGTGCAAAAATTTGTGGTGAACCTGCGTGGGATAGTTATTTCAATACTGCAGATATGCTGGTAATGTTATCCCTTTCTAATATGAATAAAAGATACGCGGCACACTTCTTAAGATAACATTTGCAAAAAACACCTTTTATTACAATTTTATATCGCATTCTTCTACTTATACTGCATATAGCAGTAGGTATGACTATTCTTGCAACGGTTTGGGTTTTTTGCACACAAGTAACAAGAGATAAGTTAATTCGATGGTGGAGCAAGGGAGTTTTGTGGCGTTTCAATATTAAAGTCGTCACATTTGGACAAACACCAAGACTGACCAAAGAAAGCAGTATGATTCTCGCCAATCATATTTCCTGGATTGATATTTATGCTGTAAATAGTGTAATACCTGTCAGATTCATTGCAAAATCAGATATTAATAATTGGCCTATATTTGGCTATCTTGCCAGAAAATCTGGCACTATTTTCATTAACCGCACCAGTAGAAAAGACACCGCGCGTATCGTAGACAAAACTGCAGAAAGTTTATTGAATGGCAATAACGTTGCTTTTTTTCCTGAAGGCACAACCACTGACGGCTCAACTTTAGGACACTTTAAAAGTAGTCTTGTGCAAGCAGCCATCCAAGCCAATGCCACCATCAAACCTTTAGCCATTCGCTATCCCAACGCTGATGGCAGTGCTAACACAAAGCTCGCTTATGCAGGAGAAACAACAATGGCAGAGTCTATGATGCAGGCGCTCAAGACCAAGCAACCTATTGTTGAATTGCACTTTTTACCGATAATTGATAGTCAGTCAAGTAATAGACAAGTCATTACGCAAAAAGCCCATAACGCCATTGCTAAAGCTTTAGGACTTTAGTTTTTATCTTTTTTTAAGACCTTGTCTCGTGAATCAGATGGCACTTGCGTAATGACCTTTGTTTCTAAACAAATTGCTGTCAATTTTCCACCCCATAAGCAACCAGTATCAAGTGCCACAATATTTTCTCTCTGTTGCAGACCAAGGGCAGACCAATGCCCAA
>CAXIBZ010000223.1:0-3325 GCA_964022105.1 uncultured Methylophilaceae bacterium | reverse complement strand
GTTCAATAAAAAACCCGCTTCGGCGGGTTTTTTGTTGCCTGTTAATGATTGGTTTTTTTGCGACGTTCTTTAAAGAACGTACTTAACAGTGCACCACATTCTTCAGCCATTACGCCTCCCATCACTTCTGTATGATGATTGAGTTTGCTTTCTGTCATTAAGTTGATAACACTACCACAAGCACCTGTTTTTGGGTCGTTGGCACCGTAAATTAGCTTAGCAATACGTGCGTGCTGGATTGCGCCCGTACACATCACGCAAGGCTCTAATGTGACATAGAGTGTGCAGTCAACTAAACGATAGTTGCCTATTGTTTTAGCAGCATCTCGCATGGCTTGTATTTCTGCATGTGCGCTTGGGTCACTCAAGCTAATTGGCGCATTGCTACCGCGGCCAATAATTTCTCCATCTTTAACTATAATGGCGCCAACAGGCACCTCGCCATCTGTTGCGGCTTGTTTTGCTAAGTCTAAAGCTGCTTGCATAAATTGCGTGTGTAAATCAGTCATGTCTAGGGATTAAAGTCTTGTATTCTGTCTTTAAGTAATTGTAAGTTTTGTTTAGGTGTTTTTTGCGCGTTATATCGTAACGCATTATACAGCGTGGCAATCTCAAGTATGATTGCTGCATGGTTAGGTATTACTTTTGCAGCGCGATAGGCAAAATCCAATGCGCCTTCTGACGGATATTTGTGTACTCCAAGGTTCTCTAGCTGTTTGATATGTTTTGCATAAACTCTCTGAACAGGAGTAAGCTTGAGGGACTCTTTTTTTAATAAAAATGCCGCCATAATTAGCATCGTTGTTAGCATCATTGCAATCATCCAAATGGCAATGTCTGTGATTGATAAGTCTTTACCGCTGAGTTTTTCCAGAAAATCGAGTTGTTTTTGATTGTCATAACCAAGTACCCATTGATTCCAATTATTATTCAGATTGTCCCAGCTAAAATAAGCATTTTTAAGCCATTGAGCGCCTGGTCTAACAAACATAGGGAGTGCATCAATTTCTGCTACTGCTTGGTCGATTCCAAGCTCAATTCGCTCAGGGGCGACTGCTGCTGTTGGATCAATACGCACCCAGCCTTTATTTTTTAACCATACTTCAGCCCATGCATGTGCATCAGATTGCCTGACAATGAGGTAATTGCCGTTTGGGTTCACTTCACCACCCTGATAGCCTGTCACAATTCTTGCAGGGACGCCAGCTGCGCGCATTAAGTAAACAAAGCTACTGGCATAGTGCTCACAAAATCCTTTTTTTGTTTTAAACAGGAAGTCATCAATTGCACTATCAGATAGACGCGGTGGGCGTAAGCTGTAAATAAAAGCTTGTTGATTGAACATCTGCAATGCATTACTAATAATTTCCTCAGGCGCTAGATTTGACCAGCCCCTCGCTAGTTTGAAGGATTTAGGGTTGCTATCTGCATCAATATCTAATGCTATTTTAGATTGCGGCGCATCCAGTGTTTTATCTAAGATGTACTGCATGCTCGATGTTGCCTGATAGCGAATGCGTGTTCGGATGGGCTCTTTCGCGACTACAGAATGCGCTTGTTTTAGTGTTCCAATTTTAGGAATAGTCGTTGGCATGTCTAGTAGCAATAACCACAACCTATTATGTGGTTCTAATGTCATGGTGTAATTTGTTGTGGTACCGATTGGTTCTATTGATGCTTGCTCGGCTTGGCTATTATCATTTGCTGCTAGCCATTTATTATTTTGCTGTCTTGATAGCACAGGGCCGCGCCAATAAAGCATGTTGCGTGGAGGGATAGCCCCATCAAATTGCACTCTAAATGCAACGCTACTATTTTGAATCAGATTACTAACGTCGCCCAGCTCTATACTGTCATTTAAACCAGTCATACCACTATAGGTATCTTTAGTAATTCCCCAGATGGGCCCAGGTAAGCGAGGAAAGAGCACGAATAGCACCAGCATCAAGGGTACTGACTGTAATAGCATTTTGATGGCTAGCTTAAGCGAGATAATGCTTGTTGCCGTCTGCGGAAGGCTTATTTGTATTAAGGTGGTTGTCAGTAAAGTGAGAGGGATTAGGCTCAACAGAAAAGTGATTGCAGATTGACTGAAAATAAAGGTGCTGGCCACTGCAAAGTAAGCAATCGAAATAACCAACATATAATCGCGGTGTGTCCTTGTCTCTAGTAGCTTCATCGCAGTCATGATAATGAACAAACTAATGCTGGCATCTCGTCCGAAGTTACTTCCAAAGTTAAAAATGAGCCCAATACAAATGATGAGCATCACTGGGATTAATATACGTACGCTAGGTAATGCCCACTGTTTTTTATTGAGTAAATAGCGCCAGACACCTAGCGCCCCAGCTGCCATGCTAATCCAAATGGGCAGATTGACGCTGTGCAATAGCACTACAGTCATCAGGCTGATGAGTAGCCAGTGCAAATGCTGTGTTGTTAGCTGTTTTTGTTTCATCGTGTTGCTAGCGCTTCTAAACAATGGTGGTAATGTGCAACAGTATTGCTAGGTGGGAATTGCACGCCATTGTCTAGCTTAATCCCATATTTTATTTTTAATGTATGGGCGTCAATCACCCACCTAGTCAGCTGTGAAAGACGTGCTTCCTTATCTCCATTGGTGAGTGCCCAGTCTAGCAAAATACTTCTACTTGCTTCCCCGGCATATTTCTTTGAGTACATGCCAATCCCTCGGCTGGAAGCTTTCCAGTCGACTTTGCTAGGTAGGTCGCCGACTTCATATGTCTTATGCCCAATAAAGTCTTCATCACCTTGGTAAGCGGCATCATTTCCTTTCATATTAGAATCAATTGTGCTTGGCATATCTTGTTTCTGCTGACTTGGTTTTGGGTAAACTAAGTACTCCATGTCACTATCTACATTTGCCCAAGCATGAAAAAGAGAAAGTGGAAATTCTGTATATAGCTTTATTCTTGGTATTGTTTTATATCCCCGTCGGCTTGTTTTTAATGGGACAGCAATACGAATAGTTTGATTAGCTTGTATGGAATAATTAACGGACATATTGTTGGCGAAGTAAATATGAATAGCGTCTCTAGCTCTATTTTTTAACTCTTTTATTTCTATAGTTACTTCTGCGGTATCGCCTGCAAAAGTAGGCTGTGCACCGATAACAGATACTTGTAAATAGGCTAAATTACGCCATATGTGGAGCATTGCCGTGTGTGCTAGAGATGCCAAAAGAAAGAGTACAAAATAGGCTAAACTTAACGTGTAATTAATTGCCCCAATTAATAGTGCAAATAACATCAATATATAAAATACACTCCAGCGGCTGGGTAAGATATATATTTGCCGAGCGCTT
>CAXIBZ010000222.1:0-3330 GCA_964022105.1 uncultured Methylophilaceae bacterium | reverse complement strand
GAATAATTATATTCAGACTATTGAGCCACGTTTGTTTTATGTTTATATCCCCTACAAAGATCAAGACTGGTTACCAGTATTTGATTCTGGTGTTGCTAACTTAAACATGACGACTTTATTTACAGAAAATCAATTTACTGGCGATGACCGTATTAACAACGCCAACCAACTGAGCCTTGCTGTTACCTCCCGTATGATTGACAGCGATACTGGTGCGGAACGTTTTGCTGCTACCATTGGTCAACGATATTACTTTACAGACCAAAAAGTGTTTTTACCAGCTACCACAGTTTCATCTCAAGGCGGCTCAACAGCCGATAGTAACTCTTCGGACATTATTGCTGCAATGACTGCGCATCTCTCTAATCAGTGGAAACTTGACGCGTTCTGGCAATATAATACAGACGATGCTGGCATGGTGCGCACCAACGTATTGGCTCGATACAACCCAGAGCCAGGCAAGCTTATTAATGCTGGTTATCGATACACACAACAGTTCCTTGAACAAATCAACGTTTCTGGGCAATGGCCTCTAAGCCAAGGCTGGTATGGTGTTGGGCGATTTAATTATTCTATTCGCGAGAAAACATTGATTGAAAGCTTGGCTGGTCTAGAATATGATGCGGGTTGCTGGCAAGCAAGAGCAGTTGTTCAACGCGTTGAAACTGCAACAGCAAATGCTAACTATGGCTTTTTTATTCAACTTGAGCTTGGTGGTTTGGCTTCAATTGGGTCGAATCCACTTAATTTATTAAGAAGAGATATTCCTGGATATTTAAGCTCCAGTGAACTTCCTGATATCTATAGACAACAAAACTATTATCAATGAAACTAATTAGCACCATTAACCTATTTCCAAAACTGCTGATAGCTGCAGCTTGCTTTCTGATAAGCGCTTTTTTTAACACAACGGCATTAGCTGAAGACATTGTCAAAATGGACAGAATTATTGCCATCGTGGATAAAGACGTCATCACAGAACAAGAACTTGCTAACAAAGTCCGCACCGTTTCTAATCAATTAGAAAAACAAGGAAAGCAACTCCCATCAGAGCAAGTGCTTAGAAAACAAATTCTAGAGCGCTTGATTGTTGATAGTTTGCAACTTCAGCTGGCGCAACAAAGAGGCATTAACATCAACGACTCTCAGTTAGATAAAACAATTGAGCGGATAGCAGAAAAAAACAAAATGGGCTTAGAAGAATTTAAAGCTGCATTGGAAAATGATGGCATTAATTTCTATCAATTCCGCGAAGACATGCGTGACGAAATCACCATAGCAAGGTTAAAGGATACTGAAATTGATAAGCGAATTGATGTCAGTGATGGCGAAATTGATAACTATTTAACCACGCAAGAAAACAGCAAGGACAATCAGCAAGTTGAGTATGAACTATCGCATATTCTGGTGCGAACACCAGAAGAAAGCAACCCTGAAGACTTAGAAAAAGCAAGAATTAAAATTGAAGAAATTATGAAGGCTTTGTCCAGTGGTGAATCTTTTGAGCAAGTTTCAGCAAGTTATTCAGATGCACCAAATGCTCTAGAAGGAGGCAACATGGGCTGGCGTAATAGTGGACAAATCCCGCCTGCTTTCTTAAATTTATTGCAAAGCATGCAAATTGGTGAAGTTTCAAAACCCATTCGTAGTCCTAACGGCTTTCATGTTGTTAAGATTACCAATAAACGGAATACGGATTCAACATTGATTGTAGAACAAACCAAAGTACGCCATATTTTAATCAAACTAAATGAAGTTGTTTCTGAACAAGAAGCCAAACAAAAAATGGATAGTTTAAAAGAGCGATTAGACAACGGCGACCAGTTTGAAGATTTAGCACGTCAGTATTCAGAAGATGGTTCCGCAAATAGCGGCGGCGACCTTGGTTGGGTCAATCCTGGCGATACGGTGCCACAGTTTGAGGAAGCAATGAATGCACTTGCGCCTGGTGAGATAAGCGAACCGATTCGTTCACCTTTTGGCTGGCATATTATTCAAGTGCTTGAACGACGCAAACAAGATATGACAGAGCAAGCGGCTCGCATCAAGGCTCGCAGAGAGATTCATGCTAGAAAAGCTGAAGAAGCTTATGACGATTGGATACATGAAATGCGTGATCGCGCATTTGTTGAACTTCGTCTTGAAGATAACTTTTAAGCAAGAAAATGCGCTAAACATTTACTTTGAAAAACGCCATTCCCAGTATCGCTATCACGGCAGGTGAACCTGCTGGAATTGGGCCTGACTTGTGTTTGCTATTAGCGAGTCAACCGCTTAATGCTAATATCACCATTATTGGTGATATTGAAATGCTTGCATCTAGAGCCAAGCAGCTTAATATCAATATTGCGTTAACTGCTTTTACAGCCAACGCTACACCCGAGAAAAAAACACTGTCTGTGTTACATGTCCCAGTAAACAAACCTGTTACCGCTGGGCAGCTCAATCAGGAAAATAGTGCATACGTGCTAAAAACCATAACGATAGCGACACAAGCCTGCCAAGAAGGGTTGTTTGACGCAGTTGTCACAGCGCCTGTGCACAAGGCGATCATCAATCAAGCAAACATCCCATTCACTGGTCATACCGAGTTTCTGGCTGAGCTCACACATACCAAACAAGTTGTGATGATGTTGGTCGGTGGAGGTTTGCGAGTCGCTCTTGCAACGACACATTTACCTATCTCACAGGTAGCGGCTCATATTAATCAAGCAAGCTTAGAAGAGACAATCCGCATCCTGCACACAGATCTAATCAATAAGTTCAACATTCCCAACCCGCGCATTTTAGTTGCTGGACTTAACCCACATGCGGGTGAGAACGGTTACCTAGGCAACGAAGAAATCACAACGATTAATCCAGTTTTGGAAAAACTCAGAGATGAAGGAATGATCCTTACAGGTGCTTTGCCCGCTGATACATTATTCACGCAGCAACATTTAAAACATGCTGATGCAGTACTGGCGATGTATCATGATCAAGGCTTGTCGGTCTTAAAATATGCCAGCTTTGGGCAAGGTGTCAATGTGACACTAGGGCTCCCTATTATTCGCACCTCTGTTGACCATGGCACAGCACTTGAATTAGCGGGCACTGGCAATATCAATACAGGAAGCATGCTCGCAGCCATCAATCTAGCCATCGAACTTGCCACCAATCAAAAGTCCCTAACATGAAACATCAAGCAAAAAAAAGATTTGGTCAAAACTTTTTAATGGACCAAACCATTATTGCCAGCTTGGTTGGTGCAATAAACCCACATAACGAAGAAACCATCATTGAAATTGGGCCTGGTCTGGGTGCACTCACTAAGCCTTTACTTAAACATGT
>CAXIBZ010000221.1:0-3331 GCA_964022105.1 uncultured Methylophilaceae bacterium | reverse complement strand
CATGAGTGAACAACAGCTATCTCAAGATCAAGTCACCAGCCTGCCTAAAAGCTTAATTCAGGTCGGCATTCCAATCGAGTTTCCAATTTACGATATACATGGGCGTCTTCTAATGGCAGCGGGCACAATTGTCGCTTCAGAGGAACAGTTAGAAAAACTCTTGGAGCGAGGTTTATACTTAAATAAAAAAAGTATCGAGCAATTACGTGGTGGAAGAACAAAAGGCAAAGGAGATGGTAAAAAAGATAATGAAAAAGAAGCTGAGCCACCACAAAAACTTGTTGATTTAAGTTTAAACGCAATTCGGCTGGGTGACACAATCCAAATATCACCGATTGCAGATGATACAAATAACACGAAATACTTCGTAAAGTTTTTAGGTGGCTTGGAAAAACCAGCATCATTTGCACTGCACCAACACAGGATGAAAAGTTGGTCTTTGTCAGAGAAAACGCGGGCTTTAAAGTACAACTTTTTAGTGGCAAGGAAATATACAACTTCAATACCACAGTGTCTGCCGTCTCAAGCAAACCCTTTCACCATATTCATCTCTATCATCCTCGTGGCGTTTATGCAAAAAACTTACGAAATAACCAGCGTTTTCCGACCAGCATTATCTGCTCGATTGATAACAATACTGATGGTGATTTTAAAGACCTCAAATCAGCGGGACGTATTACTGACATTAGCTTAGGTGGTGCGATGATAGAAACAACTAAACCAATTGGCAATATCAAAGATGAGTTAGAATGTACATTTAAGATAGCTATCAATGGTAATGAAATGCTATTTTCAATACCTAGCACGCTTCGCAATATCATTGAACCAAATAAAAAAAAAAATACCCAAAAATACAATACTGGCATCCAGTTCAAAGAAATACCATTCCAAGAAAAAACAATGTTACAAAACTATATACTGCAACTATTTACCGGTAAGGATTTAAGCAAGCTATAAACAGCTTAATTAAGATTAAGTACACAATATGACCTATTATGATAAAGAACCAGATTACCAGCACGGTGACCAATTAAAAGTTGGTATTTTGCTTGCCAATCTTGGCACGCCTGATGCACCAACTGCAAAAGCACTTCGCCCCTATTTAAAACAATTTTTAATGGATAGGCGTGTGGTTGAAAGTCCCCGCTTTATTTGGTGGTGGATACTAAATGGCGTTATTCTGATGATTCGTCCTAAAAAATCTGCAGAGAAATATGCGCAAGTCTGGACTAAAGAAGGCTCTCCCTTACTCGTACATGCAAAAAAACAAGCGACACTGTTGCGGGGCTATCTTGGGCAGACAGTGAAGTCGCCTTTTGTTGTTGAAGTTGGTATGAGTTACGGTAATCCAAGCATGAAAAGCGCTATCGAGAAACTGAAAGCACAACACTGTAACAAAATACTTGTTTTCCCATTGTATCCACAATATGCAGCCAGTAGTACTGCGGCGAGCCTTGATGCAGTATGGAGAACACTACTTACTATGCGTAATGTACCAGCGGTAAGGACTATCAAACACTACCACGATCATCCTGCTTACATAGCAGCTTTGGCAAAGAATATTAATGAATACTGGATGATTAATGGTAAACCTGAAAAACTCATCATGAGCTTTCATGGTGTGCCTAAATTTCATTTAATGAAAGGCGACGCCTATCATTGTGAATGCCACAAGACCGCAAGATTAGTCGCTGAAGCATTAGGCCTCAATAAAGACAAATATGAAGTTGCTTTCCAGTCTCGCTTTGGTAAACAAGAGTGGTTGAAGCCATATCTAGCCAATACGCTTCAGAAGCTAGGAAAAGCAAAAATCAAACGACTTGATGTTGTTTGTCCTGGATTTAGTAGCGACTGTTTGGAAACATTGGAAGAAATTGCGATGGAAGGCAAAGTCATCTTTCAAAGCAACGGTGGTGGCGAGTACCATTACATCCCAGCACTCAATGAAAGTGATGGATGGATTCATGCCATGGCCGAAATCGCGGTGGAAAACCTTGGTGGTTGGGTTTCTACGGAGTGGGACAAGCAAGCCGCTGAAGTAATCGCTCAAGCAACTGCGTCCAATGCAAAAGCTTTAGGCGCTAAACAATAAGCGGTATAATCTCGCTTTAAAACAGATTTGATTGCAACGGTGCTACCAAATACCAAGCAATTCAACATGGCTAACATCGTTTAACTTAAATTAGAGGTGAGCGCAAATGACAATAAGTAAGCTGCTCAATATAGAAAACTTATGATACTGATTACTGGTGGCGCCGGCATGATTGGTTCCATGATTGCTTGGCACCTTAACACCAATCTTAAGCAAGAAGACTTAGTGATTATAGACAATATCACCCATGAATCCCAATGGCAAAATCTTGTACATCGCAAATACCTGACTTATCTTGACAAAGACCAGTTATTTGATTGGCTTTATGATAACGACAATGATGATATTACAGCCATTATTCATATGGGTGCTATTAGCGCCACTACAGAGCGCGACTTTAATAAACTTGTCGAGGCTAATATTCAATACTCGCAATATTTGTGGCAGTGGTGTGCAGAACATCAAGTCCCTTTTTACTATGCAAGCTCTGCAGCAACTTATGGTGATGGCAGCATAGGCTACAACGATACGTCCATCGAAAACTTAAGACCATTAAATGGTTACGGTTACTCAAAACATTTTTTTGATCAATGGGTATTAAGACAGGTTAATGAAAAAAGACCTTGTCCGCCAAGTTGGGCGGGGTTTAAATTCTTTAACGTCTATGGTCCAAATGAATACCATAAAGAACGCATGGCCAGTGTTGCATTTCATACATTCAATCAATTTAAAGAACATGGCACCATGAAGCTGTTCAAAGGCACAAAAGTAGGTGTTGAAGATGGCATGCAAATGCGAGACTTTGTTTACGTGAAAGATGCAGCTGCCATTGTATGTCATTTCTATACGGCAGCATTAAACGGCAAACCGACAGCAAATGGTATCTATAATGTTGGCACTGGCATTGCCAGAAGTTTCAAAGATTTGGCAACTACTGTAATGACTAGTATGGGACGCGAACCTGATATTACTTACATTGATATGCCTGAAGACTTACAAGGTAAATATCAATATTTTACTGAGGCAAATATGAGAAAACTTCGAGCTGCTGGTTATAACGATAACTTTTATAGCTTGGAGGACGGCGTGAAAGATTACGTGCAAAATTACTTAATGCAAGAGGATCGCTACTGCTAATGGACTACGTTAATTACCTTAAGGGTGAACATGCTGCGCATTTAGCTATGTTTAACGCGCTAGAGTCACTGTTCCCAATGATAAGCGACGTAGGTGTTGCCA
>CAXIBZ010000220.1:0-3335 GCA_964022105.1 uncultured Methylophilaceae bacterium | reverse complement strand
CCTCAGTCAGCTTTGATAAACGATTAGCTGAATACGACATTCAGGGATCTTTAGCACACGCTAAAATGTTGGCCGCACAATTAATTATTTCAAATGAAGATTTATTAGCCATAGAAAAAGGCCTAGCCGAGGTTGCCGAGGAGATTCAGTCGGGACAGTTCGAGTGGCTGTTGGACTTAGAAGATGTACATCTCAATATTGAAAAACGTTTAACCGATAAAATAGGTGATGCAGGTAAGCGCTTGCATACAGGTAGAAGCCGTAATGACCAAGTCGCTACTGATATCAGGCTCTGGTTAAGGGCAACTTGTGATGATGCAATGGCTAAAATCCAACAATTACAGTTGAGCATATTAGACTTGGCAGAGCAGCATACAGATACCATCATGCCAGGGTTTACCCATTTGCAAGTGGCACAACCCGTCACCTTTGGCCATCATTTGCTAGCTTATTACGAAATGCTAAAACGTGATGCAGACCGCTTGGCTGATTGTAGGAAACGCATCAATCAGTTGCCGCTGGGCGCAGCAGCCCTAGCAGGGACAAGTTATCCTATTAATCGCCCGATGGTTGCAGAGCTGCTCGGGTTTGATGGGGTGTGTGAGAATTCATTGGATGCCGTTTCAGATAGAGATTTTGCGATAGAGTTTACAGCGGTAAGTGCGCTGGTGATGACGCATTTATCTCGCTTTTCCGAGGAGCTTATCTTATGGATGTCCCCGCGCTTTGGATTTATTGAAATTGCAGACCGGTTTTGTACTGGCTCCAGTATTATGCCGCAAAAGAAAAACCCAGATGTGCCAGAATTAGTTCGCGGTAAGACTGGTCGGGTGAATGGACACTTGGTCGCTTTGTTGACGTTGATGAAAGGGCAGCCACTCGCCTATAATAAGGACAATCAAGAGGATAAAGAGCCACTATTTGATACAGCGGATACTTTATTAGTCACATTAGAAATTTATGCAGACATGTTGCGTGGTATTACTGTGAATAAGGCGAATATGCGACAAGCAGCTTTTGAGGGATATGCCACAGCGACAGATTTGGCAGATTACCTGGTAAAAAAAGGCATGCCATTTAGAGATGCGCACGAAGTCGTTGCGCTCGCAGTCAAACACGCAGTTGAAAAAGACTGTGACTTGTCAGATTTGAGTCTGAATGAGTTACAAGATTACAGTGACACTATCACTGAAGATGTCTTTTCTGTGTTGACGTTGGATGGTTCCGTCGCGAGCCGTAACCATATAGGCGGTACAGCGCCACAGCAGGTATTAGCAGCTGTTATGCGGGCAAGACAAACAATAAAATCCTAGCATGCCATGAAGCAACTATTCAAATATACGTTGTTAATCTTAATAGGCATGCTAATGGTCAATAAGGTTAATGCAGAGCTCGATGACTTAAATCTGTTTCATCAGTGGGAAGACACCGAGCAGAGTATGGTCTGGCCACTTCTTCCTAATGAGAGTGTAGCGCAATTAGCAGTCAAGTTTTACCCCAAGCGACCTGATATGCAGCGTAAATTTATTGCCAAAACTTTGCAGCTAAACAAGGACAATATACGCATTAAGGCGGCAGATACAAAACTTTCAAACATTGAAGCCATCAAGATTCCTGATCTAGAATCACTATCTGCTAAGGCCGGATCAATCAAGCGATCATCCAAAAAAGCTGATGATCAATCGTTGCAACTAAGCTATAACATTAAAACCACAACAGAAAAAGCAAAAGATATTCTTAAACACATTCCTACGCAGTTGGTTCAGGAATATGAAGCGTTACTAGAACGTAATGCTTTTTTGAAAGAAGAACTAGAAAAACTAAATAGAAGAATTGTTTTTTTAGAGAGCAAGCTTGGTGAGTTAAAGCTGATATTGGATAGAACATTAACGTTGCCTGCTGCGACGAAGCCACTTAAAAATCTGGATGCTGTTAAAAAAACAGCACCCAATAAACAGCCAGCTGCGTCAACAGCACCTTTAAATCAATCCACTGAAGTGGTACAAGAAGCGCCAGGCTTTTTTGACTTCCATAACCAGGTGTTATGGATGGCTTTGGTTATTATCGCTTTGCTGTTGATGATAGTCTCCTACCTGTATAAAAAATATCAAGAAAGAAAATACAATCAATTAGTTAACGCAATCAGCCAACAGAATCAGGTCAGAACGTTTAGCATTGGTGAAGCTGATGACGGTTTTGAAGAGGGTACGCTCACCTCAGCGACACTTAATAAAGATACACAGGTAGAAGAGCACGATAGTGAGTCAATTTTACGTGAAGCTAAAATGCTGATGGCGCAAGGCTCACCAGAAGATGCTATGGATCATCTCAAATGGGCAATTAGAGCAAAATCAAAAGTGGGAATTAATGTCTGGTTGTATTTATTAGAGGTGCTAAGGCAACAGAACTTAAAACTCGATTTTGAAAAATTTGCTTTTGAAATGCACCAAAACTTTAATGTGATGACGCCTTTGTGGGGGCAGCGCACTGTGCCGATGGTGGTTGCGCAGAGTTTAGAAGACTTCCCTTATATCGTTAAGTTTTTAACCACAAAATGGCCTAACGAGAAAATTATTTCGTATTTAGAGAAACTGATTCAAGATAATCGTGGAGGAGAGCGCTCTGGTTTTTCGCAAGCCGTTATCGAAGAAATTTTGTTGCTAATCGTTGTTTTAAAAGCACGTCAATATCTTTAATCCAAAAACATCGCTAACAAATCATTGAGATAGCGTTGACCTTTTAGCGTTGGTTTAATCGTCTGTAAGTTCTTTGTTAGCAACCCTTTATCTACTGCCTGCTTTATTACATTTTGTAGCGTAATCAAAGGTAGCCCTGTCCGCTCTTGAAATAAATCTACATCAAAGCCATCGGTTAAGCGGAGCGCATTCATCATAAATTCAAAGCCTAAATCAGATTGTGCAATCTCCCATGTATTGTCGACTGCATTGCCTGCCTCTGCATGTTCCATAAATGCTTTTGGGTGTTTATGGCGTGTTTCTCGAGTGATTTTGTCGTGATAACTTAGCTTACTATGTGCACCTGCGCCAATACCTAAATAATCACCAAACGACCAATAATTCAAATTATGGCGTGCTTGGCTTTTAGGTTTGCAAAAAGCAGATGTTTCATAATGCACATAACCATTGTCAGCCAGCAAGCTTTCTATCTTCTCTTGCATATCAGCGCTGATATCATCACTGGGTAAACTGGGTGGCGTGCGGTAGAAAGGGGTATTGGGCTCTAGTGTTAAATGGTAAAACGATAAGTGATCAGGGTTTAGGTTTACTGCCTTTTGCGCATCAGCCAGTGCATCTTCCAAGCTTTGATTAGGTAAA
>CAXIBZ010000219.1:0-3351 GCA_964022105.1 uncultured Methylophilaceae bacterium | reverse complement strand
ATCATGACTTGGTCTTATCCGCTAAGGTGCTTAGGCTATCGAATTCAGCCTATTTTGGTTGCAGCCGTGAAGTGAGTTCTATTCAAGAGGCTGTCTCGTTAATTGGTTTGGCAAAACTAGAAACACTTGTGATAGCTTGTGGTGTAGTGTCAGCATTTACTGATGTGCCAGGCTTAAATTTAAAACGCTTTTGGCAGCATAGTTTGGTTACTGCCTCAATTGCCAGACAGCTTGCAAAAGATGTAGGCTATGACACAGATTCAGCCTACATGGCCGGATTAATGCATACAGTAGGCGAGTTACCAATACATATTGTATTTCCTGGCGCTGGCAAGCAGATAGATGAAGTTTGTAAGGGCAAAAATGTACTAGAGCGCAGCAAGGTAGAACACTCCGTGATTGGTATCGATCATTGTCAGGTTGGAGAGAAACTTGCACGTCATTGGAACTTTCCTGAGGAAATTGCACGTGCAATACGCTACTATACTAATCCATTAAGCCAGAATGCATGTAAACTCGCGCCAGTGGTTTACGTTGCAGCACATATTGCTTTTGATTTAGAGCATGGCAAGACGCCAATTGAAATTGCAAACACCTTGAGTGATGATGTCGCAGCTACACTAGGTCTTGAAAATAAGGAAGTGCTTGCTGAAAAAATTGATGCTTACCATGTCTTTGTTTCTGAAGCTAAGTGCTATGTTTAATCGATTTGTTAGAGCATCGGCTTCAGGTATTTCCCAGTATAGCTGCCTTCAGTTTCTGCTACAGCTTCTGGTGTGCCCTGTGCGATAATCATACCACCACCGTCGCCGCCTTCTGGACCCATATCAATAATCCAGTCCGCGGTTTTAATCACATCTAAATTGTGTTCAATGATGACGATGGTGTTGCCAGCATCGCGCAGGCGGTGAATTACATCAAGCAGAAGTTGGATATCGGCGAAGTGTAAGCCAGTGGTAGGCTCGTCTAAAATATAAAGCGTGCGACCTGTGTCACGTTTGCTGAGTTCCAGCGCCAGCTTTACCCGTTGCGCTTCACCACCAGATAATGTGGTAGCGCTTTGGCCCAGTGTTATGTATCCCAGACCGACATCAAGTAATGTTTTCAGTTTTCTGGCAATGGCTGGTTGTGCACTAAAAAATGCATGTGCTTGTTCAACTGTCAGTTCTAGAATTTCACGAATGTTTTTACCTTTAAAATGGATCTCTAAAGTTTCGCGATTGTAGCGCTGTCCTTTACACACATCACAAGGCACATAAACGTCGGGCAAAAAGTGCATTTCAACTCTAATCACACCATCACCCTGACAGGCCTCGCAGCGACCGCCTTTTACGTTAAATGAATAGCGTCCAGGACCATAACCACGCGCTCTACTCTCTGGTACAGCAGCGAACAAATCTCGGATAGGTGTGAATAAGCCAGTATAAGTGGCAGGGTTTGAACGGGGAGTGCGACCAATCGGACTTTGATCGACATCAACGACTTTGTCAAAAAAAGCGAGTCCTTCAATATCATCATGCGCTGCTGGCTCAGCATTACTGCGATATAAATGTTGTGCAACAGCACGGTATAGTGTGTCGTTAATCAGTGTAGACTTACCACTTCCAGAGACACCAGTGACACAAGTCAGTAAGCCAACTGGAATTTCTGCCGTTACATTACGTAAGTTATTACCAGTTGCATTCGTTAGTTTTATCCATTTTATAGGATCAGGCTTAGTACGTGTCTTTCTGTAAATAATTTGTTTTTTACCACTCAGGTATTGTCCTGTGAGTGATGCATCATTCGCTAACACTTCAGCAGGGGAGCCTTCAGCAACTATTTGACCACCATGTTCGCCAGCACCTGGCCCTATGTCGATCACATAATCTGCCGTCATAATTGCGTCTTGATCATGTTCAACAACGATCACACTATTACCAATATCGCGTAAACGCTTCAGCGTATCCAGTAATCTATCATTGTCACGTTGGTGAAGCCCGATAGATGGTTCATCTAAAACGTACATCACACCGGTAAGGCCGCTACCAATTTGGCTTGCGAGACGAATGCGTTGTGCTTCGCCACCAGACAGTGTTTCTGCGGAACGCGATAGTGATAAATATTCCAAACCAACATTTGTTAAGAATTTTAGACGGTTGCTAATTTCTTTGACGATTTTATCAGCAATGGCTAATTTCGCCCCTTCGAGTGCTAATGTGTCAAAAAAAGTGTGTGCTTGCATGAGTGGCAACTCACAAACTTGATGAATGTTTTTATCCCCTACTTTTACATGTCTGGCCTCACGGCGAAGTCGCGTGCCTCCGCAGTCCGGGCAACTAGCACTATTGATATACTTAGACAGCTCATCTCTGACTGCCGACGAGTCACTCTCTCGATAGCGACGTTGCAGATTGTTTAATATGCCCTCAAATGTGTGTGTTTTGGTAAAAAATGTGCCGCGTTCATTGATATACCTGAACGCAATCTGCTCTTTACCTGAGCCATTTAGCAGTATATTTTGTGCTTCTGGTGATAAATCTTCAAAAGCAGTTTCTAAGTCAAAACCGTAGTGAGCAGCCAGACTTGATAGCATTTGAAAGTAAAATTGATTCCGTTTGTCCCAACCCTTAATCGCCCCACTAGCCAAGGATAGAGATGGGAATGCGACGACGCGTTTAGGGTCAAAGAAGCTGACGTTACCCAAGCCATCACAGGTTGGGCAAGCCCCCATTGGATTGTTGAAACTAAATAGACGCGGCTCTAATTCTGCAAGTGAGTAGTCACATACTGGGCAAGAGAACTTTGCAGAGAAGAGATGCTCTTCATCAGTATCCATTTCTAAGGCAATCGCTTTTCCATCAGCTAATCTGAGAGCGGTTTCAAAGCTCTCTGCAATACGCTGTTTCATATCCGCGCGAATTTTTAGCCTATCAACAACAACATCTACATTATGTTTGGTTGTTTTGGTGAGCTTCGGCAGTTCATCTACTTCATAAATTTTTCCGTCCACCCTTAATCTAACAAAGCCTTGTGCTTTTAAGTCATCAAACAAATCTAACTGCTCGCCTTTCCGGTTGGAAACGACTGGTGCCAAAATCATCACTTTCGTTTCTTCAGGTAACTTAAGAATCGCATCAACCATTTGGCTGACTGTTTGTGCTTGTAGCTTGATATGATGTTCTGGGCACTCTGGGTCGCCTGCACGGGCATAGAGCAAGCGCAAGTAATCATGAATCTCTGTCACCGTACCAACAGTTGAGCGTGGATTGTGTGAGGTTGATTTTTGCTCGATTGAAATAGCGGGTGAAAGACCTTCAATTAAATCAACGTCTGGTTTGTCCATGCGTGCGAGAAACTGTCTTGCGTAAG
>CAXIBZ010000218.1:0-3392 GCA_964022105.1 uncultured Methylophilaceae bacterium | reverse complement strand
AGCAGCAAAAATACGTGCTAAATATGCACAACTGCTTAAATCAAGCGCATCATAATGCCTTGGTATCAGTAATATGAAATATGCTGTGGTAATAATATAGGCGTTCGGTTAGAACTTAGTTTTTGCTACTTAGCCATTGACGTCGCCAAAAGATTAACAACATAATCAATGCAATACCTGCCATGATAATGATGGCCCACCAAAAGCCTTTTTGGTGGTTAATCCAAGGCATATAGTTGAAGTTCATACCAAAAATACCCGCTATCAAAGTAGCTGGCATAAATAACATGGCAACCACAGTAAGCGCGCGTACTTCTAAGTTGACACGTTGGCTGACGCTAGCCATATAGATATCCATCATACCAGCCAAGCTATCGCGAATGGACTCTAGTGATTCAATAAAACTAACAGTATGGTCGTATACATCACGCAGATAGGGCACTGTTGCAGGCTGAAAAACCCCTTTTTCATTGCGTGTTAAATTATTAACCACTTCACGTAGTGGCCAAACCGCGCGTCTTAGCTCAATGCTTACATGTTTAAGCTGGTGAATATTTTGTAGCTCTGCATTGCTCGGTTTACTGAGCAAGCGATCTTCCAGTGCTTCACTATCTTCACTCACGTCTTCTAACACATTAAAATAGCGATCAACGACACTGTCTAATAAGGCATAGGCTAAATAATCAATCCCTAGTCCACGCATAGGCGAATTCTCTACCCTTAATCTTGCTCGTACAGGTTCAAAAGCACCAGTAGATCGCTCCTGAAAGGTAAGTAAAAAATTGTGGCCTAGTACCATGCTAATCTGTTCAGAGTTAATAGACATCGTTTCTTTGTGGTAAGAAAAATGCCTTGTTTCTAAAAAAATATAATCATTAAACTCATCAATTTTAGGCCGCTGGTTGGTGTTTAAAATATCTTCAATCACCAATGGGTGCAGTTTAAATACATCGCCTATCTTTTTTATCAGTATCGCGTCATGCACGCCATGTACATTAATCCATAGTTTTTGATTGTCATGTATTTTGATGCTCGAAAGAGCAGCTTCGCTAATTTCAGACTCAGTAAACTGGTTGGTGTCAAAGATTATTTGACTTATTCTAGGTTGGACTTCGTTAGCTTCATCGTTATCGCCCACATAAATAGCTACGCCAGGAGGCATGCCTACCTTTTTAGCATGAAGCTTTTTTTTACGTATGCGCTGATGTTTTTTCATTTGATTGCCATTAGATATCCAAATGGCTATAAAGCACCGTGGATAAATAACGCTCACCAAATGAAGGGATAATCACCACAACCAGCTTGTCTTTATTTTCAGGACGTTTGGACACTTCCATTGCAGCCCAAACAGCAGCACCTGATGAGATACCGACTAATAAACCATCTTCACTTGCCATACGGCGGGCAGTGTCCATGGCATCATCATTTTTAACGCGCACCACTTCATCATAAATCTTGGTATTCAAAATAGCGGGCACAAAACCAGCACCAATGCCTTGTAATGGGTGAGGGCCTTTTTCACCACCTGATAAAACTGGGCTAGCATCTGGCTCAACAGCAATAATCTGGATGTCAGGGTTGCGCGCCTTTAGTACTTCACCAACCCCTGTAATAGTGCCGCCAGTACCAATGCCAGAGACAAAAATATCTACTTTACCTTCGGTATCGCGCCAAATTTCTTGTGCCGTAGTTCTGCGGTGGATGTCAGGGTTGGCAGGGTTTTCAAACTGTTGCGCCATCACGTAGCGTGAGTCGCTGGCGGCTAATGCATTCATCTTGGCGAGTGCGCCACCCATCCCTTCAGTGCCTGGGGTTAAAAATAACTCTGCTCCGTATGCCTTGAGTAGCAGCTTCCGCTCACGACTCATGGTTTCTGGCATCACAAATGCACATTTAATCCCGCGTGCTGCACACACCATAGCCAGGCCTATACCTGTATTCCCACTGGTGGCTTCCAACACTATGGTATCAGGCTTAATTTTGCCAGCAGCTTCCATTGCATCAACGATTGATACTGCAATACGGTCTTTCACACTACTGGCTGCATTAAAGTATTCCAGCTTACAAGCTATCGTGGCATCTATACCAGCCGCAACACGGTTTAATTTAACTAATGGGGTGTTGCCGATGAGTTCGGCAGTGTTATTTGCGATTCTCATAGTCTCTCTCCATTACATTTATATTTTACTTCTGCCAAGCATCCCTAAGTGTAACAGTTCGATTAAACACAGGTTTGCCGTCTTTACTATCAATTCTATCTGCCACAAAGTAACCATGACGCTCAAATTGGAAAATCTCTTCTGCTTTAGCTTCTTGTAAGCTTGCTTCCAGTTGTGCGGTAATGGTGTGTACTGAATCTGGATTGATGTCATCCAAGAAGTCTCGTTCACCGCTTCCTGGATATTGTTCTTTAAATAGTCTATCGTACATACGAATTTCTGCTGCATAGGCGTGGTTTGCACTGACCCAATGAATATTGCCTTTGACTTTTACATTGTTAGAGCCTTCGGTACCTGATTTTGTGTCTGGTAAATAATCGCAATGAACAACCGTCACATTGCCGTCTGCATCTTTCTCACAGCCTGTGCATTGAATCACATAGCCATAGCGCAAACGCACCATATTACCTGGGAAAAGGCGGAAGTATTTAGGTATAGGTTCTTCCATAAAGTCTTCGCGTTCTATCCATAGCTCTTTGCTAAGTTTTACAACGCGTTTACCTAGTTCTTCTTTTAATGGATGGTTTGGCGCAAAGCAATCCTCACTTTGTCCCTCTGGATAGTTATCAATGACTAATTTAATAGGGTCTAGCACAGCGATACGACGCTCTGCGTCTAGGTTTAGCACTTCGCGCATGCAGTCTTCTAAAATCGTGTACTCAATCCAAGAGTCAGCCTTAGAAACGCCAATGCGATCTGTAAATAGTTTAAAACCAGCTGGCGTATAGCCACGGCGACGCGCGCCTGCCAGTGTTGGTAGGCGTGGGTCATCCCAACCAGTGACATGTTTTTCTTCTACCAGTTGAATCAGTTTGCGTTTTGATAACACCACATAAGTCAGATTTAGGCGTGCAAATTCAGTTTGTTTGGGTACGGGTTGTACCAGCATGCCAGTTTCAACCAGCTTTTTCATCAGCCAATCATAAAAAGGACGTTGATCTTCAAATTCAAGGGTGCAAAGCGAGTGGGTGATGCGTTCCAGTGCATCTTCAATCGGGTGCGCAAACGTATACATTGGGTAAATGCACCATTTATCGCCTGTATTATGATGATGGGCACGGCGAATACGATAAATCGCAGGGTCACGCAGGTTGAAATTAGGCGATGCCATATTAATTTTGGCACGTAACACATGACTACCATCAGGGTGCTTGCCATCGCGCATTTCGCGGA
>CAXIBZ010000217.1:0-3428 GCA_964022105.1 uncultured Methylophilaceae bacterium | reverse complement strand
ATCGATCGCTGCACTAGGAAACGCATGTGCAAGCAATACCCCTAAGCAACCACTTCCAGTACAAATATCTGCCGCACTTTGTATCATTTCAGGAAATTCTATCCATGGGCTTAGACTGTCATCAAGCAGTAACTCTGCGATAAAAGAGCGGGGAATAATGACACGCTCATCGACATAAAATTTATAGTCATGTAACCATGCTTCCCGTAATAGGTAGGCTGTTGGCGTATGTTTAGTGACTCTTTGCTCGATGAGATGGGCTAAGTGCTTTCCTTCAGATTGGGTGATGCGCGCATCTAAAAAATTTTCAAGGGTATCCATCGGTAAATGTAAGCCACTCATAATTAACCAAACGGCCTCATCATAGCTATTGTCAGCACCATGGCCATAGAAAATATCTGATACTTCGAATTGGCTGACCGCATAGCGTATCCAATCACGAATGGTTAGAAGCTCATTACTCAGCATTTGTGCATTCATCATGCTAATAGTATTTCCATTGTTTTTTTATAGCTTTCTTTTAATGGCTCAATATCAGCTACTGCTACACACTCATTCAGTTTATGAATAGTTTTATTGAGGGGACCAAATTCTACGACCTCATGACAAATGTCCGCGATAAAGCGCCCATCAGATGTGCCGCCAGTGGTCGATAGCGCTGGTGTCACATTGTAACTTGCTTGAATCGCCTCTGAAATGGCACTGGATAGGGCGCCTTTAGGGGTAATATAGCTTTGGTTATGTTCCCATTCGACATCATATTCAAGTTCGTGCTTATCCAATATGGCGATAACGCGCGATTTTAGGTTGGTTTCAGTACTGCCTTGACCATCGTATTCTGGGCAATAACGGAAGTTAAAGAGAATGTTTACCTCACCTGGAACCACATTGGTTGCGCCTGTTCCGCCATTAATATTACTAATTTGCCAACTGGTAGGCGGAAAGTAATCATTACCTTGATCCCACGTGGTTTCTACCATCTCTTTGATAGCAGGCGCAACTAGATGAATGGGGTTTTTGACTAAATGAGGGTAAGCAATATGGCCTTGTATGCCTTTAACCGTCAAATTGCAACCAAGTGAGCCTCGGCGACCATTTTTAATCATGTCGCCAACGACTTTGTTGCTGGTCGGCTCACCCACAATACAGTAATCAAAGCGTTCTCCACGTGCTTTGAGTGCTTCGACTACTTTTAGTGTGCCATTGATTGCAATGCCTTCTTCGTCCGAAGTGATCAGCAAACCTATTGAGCCTTTGTGGTTAGGGTTTTCAGCTATATATTCCTCTATACTCGTAATAAAAGCAGCCAGCGACGTTTTCATATCCGCGGCGCCGCGTGCGTATAATATGCCGTTTTTAATGGTAGGTTCAAATGGTGGTGTGTGCCACTGAGCGAGCGGCCCTGTTGGGACAACATCAGTGTGGCCAGCGAAAACCAATATTGGCGCATCAGAGCCACGGCGGGCATAAAAATTATCAACATCACCAAAGCGCATCCGTTCGATTTTAAAGCCGAGTGGTTCCAGACGCGAGATTAATAAATCCTGACAGCCTTTATCTTCTGGCGTGATAGATTCACGCGCAAGTAAGTCTAATGTTAGTTCTAGTGTTTTTGTCATTTAAATAGCTCTTTATATGTATCTTCTTGAAAGCCAAGTGCGAGTATTTTGCCGTCTTTTTCCAGAATAGGGCGTTTAATTACTGAGGTTTTATCTAGCATAAGCTTTGCGGCACTGTTGTTATCGACAATGTTATTTTTTGTGTCATCGTCTAATTTACGCCAAGTCATACCAGCACGGTTGACCAGTTTTTCCCATGGTTGTTGCGATAGCCAGTTATCTAATAAATGTTGATTGACCCCCGCTTTTTTGAAGTCGTGGAATATGTAATCTACTTGCCGCTCTTCAAGCCAGGTGCGCGCTTTTTTGACTGTGTTGCAATTTGGAATGCCGTAAAGTTTCATAAGGCTGAACTACCGATTAAATAAGCCTCATTTTACCAGCTAGGCTAGGGATAACAAAGATTAAGGTTTTTTAATTCTAGGCAAAGGTTTATTAAAATCAATTTGTAATTGTTTAAATTGTAACTTGCGATATAACGCAAACAAAGCCTCTTTTTCTATTGGCTTGGAAAACAAATAGCCTTGCATATAATCACAACCCAATTCAATAATAGTTTCTTGTTGTGCTTCTGTTTCAATCCCCTCAGCCGTTGCTTCAAAACCAAGCGCGTGAGTGAGTTTAAAAATAGCATCCACTAATGCATGTGAGCCTTTGTCGTTGTTCACGGATGAGATGAAGGACCGATCAATTTTGACTTCATCAATGTTTAAGTCAAGGAGGTAGGTCAAACTCATCGGCAACAAACCAAAGTCATCTAAAATAACCCTAATACCCGCTGATTTAAATTTATCCAACAAAGTTTTAAATTGTTTTTGGTTGTTGATAGCAATGGTTTCTTTAATTTCAAATGAGATGCTACTTGGACTTAGTTGATAATCTTCAAGCTTTTGTGTGATTTTTTTAACTAAGCTTGGGTCTTGGAACTGCTGGCTAGATAAGTTGATCGACACATTCAACTCCAACCCATTTTTTTTGGCTTCTGCAAGCATGTCACAGCATTCCTCAATAACCCAGCTATTGATAGCTTGAATAAGGCCAAAGTGCTCAGCAGCTGGTAAAAAATCATTAGGCATAATTTCACCCTTGGTAGGGTGTTGCCATCTAATCAATGCTTCAGCACCAACAGCTGTTAAGGTGTTACAAGCAATCTTTGGTAAATAGGTCAAGCTAAATTCTTTGTTCTCAACGGCAAGGCATAAATCACTTTGCATATTAAGCATCAGGTCATTTGCATTTTCTATCTCTGTGTCGTAAAACTTGAATTGGTTTTTACCTTGGTCTTTGGCTTTGTACATAGCAGCGTCAGCACAGACAAGCAATTTATCCACATCGCCATTCTTCGGATAAATGGCAATGCCTAAAGAGCATGATAGCTCTACCGTTAGATGGTCTATAAAGTAAGCTTCTTTAATTGAGTTAACAATACGCTCTGCAATAGGAACGGCGTCTTCTTCATTCTCGATTTCTTCAATGACGGCAACAAACTCATCACCACCAATCCGCGCGACAAAGTCACATCCGCGCACAGCACGATTGAGGCGCTCTGCCGTTATTTTGAGCACACTGTCACCGACATGATGACCATAGTTATCATTAATCGGTTTGAAGTAGTCTAGATCAATGTAGGCTAATGCAAATGACTGTCCACTGCGTATAGCACGTTTTTTTGCAGATTGTAGATGTGCGTCGTATGCGCGACGGTTTGGTAGTTTGGTAAGGCTGTCTTCCAAGCTGAACTGCTCTGCCTTTGACAAAGAAATTTCAGAGCTGAATAGACTAAAGCTAAATAGCTTCTTACCTTGTTTT
>CAXIBZ010000216.1:0-3451 GCA_964022105.1 uncultured Methylophilaceae bacterium | reverse complement strand
CCTGCTTATCTTCCATTTTGATGGTCTGTATATTGGAAGGAATAATGTCTTTTGATAATCCAATCCCCTGAAGTGGGGTATTGCTAATGACTTCAATCTCCTCTGTTTGAAGTGTCGCCTCTTCCGCAGCCACCATTGCCGGCATGGCATACACTGATAGTACAGCTAGCGCGATTAGTTTAGGTTTTAATTGTGTTTGCATGTAGCTTCCCTTTAATTTGGTTAATACATTGATTTTAGTTATCTGTGCTTATATGCAAATCGCGTTCCAGCTTCAATTTCAATAAAAATATCATTTAAAATCAGTTGTTAATATTGTTTTTAGTTTATGAGCTGGCTATTCTATTCGATAAATTGGCTATATACAACCACCATAATTGGCTATATTTAACCAATTATATGCTATTCAATACTTGTTTTGGCGGTTGATTTAAGTAGTCTCGGACCACTAACCAAGCAGCAGAGGGAATGAGCGTTAGTGCGATAGCATATGCATACAAACCTAACATGCCATTAATGCTGTAGGGAATTTCAAACATTTGACTACTTATGTAATACGCGATTAGATTTGCAGTAAGTAAAGCAACAGAGGCTGCTATCAACGCTATACCAAAATATTCAGCCAGCATCATAGCGCTGACTTGCCTTTTTGATGCGCCGAATACACGCAGCAGTGAAGTTTCTTTTGCACGCGAATCACGTGTAGCAATCAGTGCCGCATATAAAACAACCAAGCCTGCAACAACACATAAAACAAACACAGTCGAAACAGCTAGACTCATTTTCTGCATAATCCCTCTCACCTGCTCCATCAAGCTAGCAACATTAATAATGGTCAAGTTAGGGTTTGATTTAACAAGCTGATCCAAGAGATTGGTGTCCTTATCTTTCAAGTAGAATGCGGTCATAAAGCTTTTAGGATAACCATCGAGTGTCTTAAGAGGTGTCACTGCAAAAAAATTAGCCCGCATACTATCCCAATCAACTTTGCGGATGCTGGTGACATGTAAATCTATTTTTCTACCAGCGATATCATATGTCAGTACATCACCTATTCTTATATCTAGCGCACTCGCAATATCCTGCTCTATCGACAAGATCGGCTTGGTATTATCCTTGTCTTGCCACCATTGTCCCTCAAGCAGATGATTATCAGCCTGCATTTCTTTCGCCATGGATAGATTAAACTCACGAGACACTAGCCTTTTTGCACGCTCACTCTCATACATATCGGCTGATACGCTTTGGCCATTTTTCCCAATTAGCCGACCTCTTATCATTGGAAAAATTTCTGGTTTATTAACATCCAACTTCTTGAGGAATACTTCTATAGATGTTACTTGAGAAGGCTGAATATTAATCGCAAAATGATTGGGAGCATCTTCTGGTAAGGCTTGCTGCCAAGCATTTAACAAATCATTTTTAACAATCATCAATAAAATAATGACCATAGCACCGATACTAAAGCCAACGACTTGCACAATTGTTAATATTTTATTGCGCTTCAAATTAGCAAGCCCTATCTTTAATAGGTTGAATAACCCATGTTGATAATGTCTGCTAGTCTGTGTTAGTTGATAGATCAGATTTGCGAATATATAAGCAATACCAGCACTTAATAAACAGACAGCAAGCATACCCGCGATGACTGTGATGGCTAATTTAATTGATTGTGCCAGCGCAATAATAATGATTGCCACTACAATCATGATGGGGATAAATCTAAACGCAGAAATAGATACTTTCGCATCAACATCTGCTCTCAAAATATTGACTACTGGGCTATTTTTAATCGCTTGAATATTAGGTATCATCAACGCAAGTAAAACCAAAAAGCTGATCGCATAGCCAATAAAAAGTGGTGAAAAGTCAGGTGGTGGCAATGTATCTAAAAATAATGTACCTGCTATATTAGCAAGCAAGGCTTGTAATAAGTAACCAAACAAACAGCCTATACTCGCCCCCACTAGCGCTATCAGCATACATTGCCAAAGTAATATTTGTTGTATCTGATTTTTACTCGCTCCAAAACAACGCAGCAATGCTGCTGCTTCTATGTTGCGTGATATGTAAGGTCCACTTGCCAGTAACATCGCTGCAATAGAAAGCAAAATACTCACCATTGCTGCCAAGCCTAAAAACGTTTCTGCTTTATCGAGGGCACTTTTGATCTCTGGTCTGGCTGTCTTAAGATCTTGAAGCCTTTCGCCATTCTGCAAATTGTCTTGTAACAGCTTGCCAAACGCATTAACAGAAGCCGTATCGCCTGCAACAAGCAATTGATATTTGACTCGACTACCATACTGGATGAGTTCTGTTTTTGCCAAGTCTGCTGCATTCATCATTAAGCGAGGGGCAAAACTAAACATGTCTCCACCTCGCGAAGGCTCACGTGTAATGATGCCTGAAACCCTTAGCTTAGTAGAGCCAACTTCAACTAAATCGCCAATGCCTAATGCTAATAAACCAGCTAATCGCGGCTCAATCCAAGCCTCTCCTTGATGGGGAATGGCTTTAATGACTTTTGGCTCTTCATCAACATTCTGTTGAACCGTTAAATCTCCACGCAGCGGAAATCCTTCGTTCAACGCCTTAATTTCGGCAAGCTGACTTTTATCACCGACAATCGCCATGCTTGGAAATTCAGCCGTTGTGGTGTAACGTAGGCCTTGTTCTTTAGCATTATCAATTGCACTTTCTGGTATAGCGTGGTCTGCCATTAGCACCATATCACCGCCTAATACTAGCCCACCTTCAGTATTCAAATGTGCACTTATACGACTAGTAAAGAAAGTAACGCCCGTAATGGCTGTGACAGCAACGATGAGTGCCAACAACAGTACACGTACATCACCCGCACGCCACTGTGCCCAAAACTGTTGCCATGCTAAACGAATCACCATCATTCTATCTCTACCAGTTTAAGTTTACCGTCCTGCAACTCATAAACTTTCATGCATTGCTTTGCCAGCTGATAATCATGCGTTACTAAAACGAGGGTTGTGGAAGACTCAGCATTCAGCTTGAATAGCAAATCAACAATCTGTTTGCCTGTTTTTTTATCTAAATTACCAGTTGGCTCATCAGCAAACAAAATGGCTGGCTGCAATGCAAATGCGCGGGCAATAGCCACACGCTGCTGCTCTCCACCTGATAATTGTTTTGGATAATGCTTTACTCTTTCACTTAGTCCAACCATCGATAATGCAGATAGTGCTATTGCTTTTGCATTTTTTTCATTACCAAGTTGTAACGGAATCATGACATTTTCTAATGCAGTCAAATTAGGCAGCAACTGAAATGATTGAAAGACAAACCCCATACGCTTACCTCTTGTTGCAGCACGTGCATCTTCATCTAATTGACTAAAGGGTTTGCCCTCCACTTCAACCATACCATCAGATGGTATATCTAAGCCTGCCAATATGCCTAATAACGTTGACTTGCCGCC
>CAXIBZ010000215.1:0-3461 GCA_964022105.1 uncultured Methylophilaceae bacterium | reverse complement strand
GCACTTCTCCTTCGGCACCCAGCAGTTCCTCTGAACCAGTAACCACTGGACGCTTGTGTGCTCGCAGCACCATGCTGGTGATGAGAAAAATGAATAGAGCAGTTGTAGTAGCAATCGGCACAATGAGTGCCCAGGAAATGCCATAACCCGGCAAATCGGTATCAATAAGCATTACCGAACCAATAGCGAAAGCAACAATACCTCCCAGCCCAATTACACCGAAGCTAGGTAGAAACGTTTCGGAAACCATAAGCGTCACACCTAGGATAATGAGTGCCAACCCTACATAGCTGATGGGCATGAGTTGCAATGCAAATAGCGCAAGCAGCAGGCAAATACCTCCAATCACACCAGGAAAACCCATGCCTGGGTTGGCGAATTCGTAGATTAGTCCGTATATACCAAGTAGCATCAGCATGTAAGCAATGCTGGGATTGCCAATTACAGCCAGTATCTTACTACGCCAATCAGGCTCAATGAGAGCGACGGTAAGGTTGACAGTATCTAGTGTAATCACACCACTTGATAACTTTACCTTGCGTCCGTGCAGTTGCCTTAACAGATCGTCTACATTTTCCGCGACTATATCGACTACATTTGAATTGAAGGCTGCATCAGCTGAAAGACTGACTGCTTCTCGTACTGCTCGTTCTGCCCAATCTACATTGCGACCACGCAATTCGGCAAGACTGCGGATATAAGCAGTGGAATCATTGATGACCTTCTTACTTTTTGTATCTTGGGGTGAAGCTTCCTGTACAGGTTTTGTGCCTATTTTGTCTGGTACATTGGGTTTTTCAGGCTGAGTGCCTTTGCTGGGCGCTAAATCCACCGGCGTCGCAGCACCCAAATTAGTAGCAGGTGCCATAGCAGCAATATGACTAGCATATAGGATGTAGGTACCCGCACTAGCAGCTCGTGCACCCTTAGGTGATACATAGGTTGTCACTGGAATAGGTGAAGCGAGGATGGATTTAATGATATCACGCATTGAGGTGTCAAGGCCACCAGGAGTATCCAATTCGATGACGACTAAATAGGCTTGTGCCTTTGCTGCCTTATCGATGCTGCGCACAAGATAATCTGCGCTGGCTGGGCTAATAGCTCCCTTCAAGTTCAACACATGGACAACCTTTGCTTGCACAGGCATGGCACAAAGTACTGAAAGAAAAATTAATAGATACAATCTTAAAATGGCAGTCATATCACCCATTTTCACAATATGACGATTCTAATAAACTTGCTCTAATAGTATGTTCGTCGTTATTAACACGGTAAATCATATCCACTTAACTACTTTTTTTCTGGACGCAATCTACTTCAACGTTTCTACATTATCACTTTACTAGTATTTCATCACTAAGTGCTAGCACGTGTGTTAAGAGTTATGTCAGCTGTACTGCAAGTAGATAATGGGTTTGGGTAGACTCTTACAGCACAAAGAAAAGATAGCCTCGTATTGAAAATCCGCGTGTCACTGGTTCAATTCTTGTTCTGGCCACCAATCAAATTGCATTTTAAATTAGCATTAAAGACAAATTTATGAATTAAATTACTCGATGAAGTTCTTGCCCCAACATATCTGGTGTGACCAAGACAATTCCTTTTTCAGAAACATAAAACCGTTTTTTATCATCCTCTAAATTAACTCCAATTTGCATACCTTCTTCTATATAGCAGCCTCGATCAATTACTACATTTTTCAACGTTACATTTCGATTAATGGTAGATTTTGGCATAATGATTGAGCCTTGAATCATACAATAATCATCTACATGCACATCTGAAAATAATACTGAGTTAGTTACAGATGAACCACTAATTAAGCACCCACCTGAAACAAGAGAGTCTGTTGCACTTCCTGTTCTATCTTCATCATTAAACACAAATTTTGCAGGCGGCAACTGTTCTTGATAAGTCCATATAGGCCACTCTCTATCATATAAATTTAGTTCCGGGACTACTTTGGTTAGCTCCATGTTAGCTTCCCAGTAGGCATCTACTGTTCCAACATCACGCCAATAGTGACTTCCATTCCGAGCACCTACACAACTATCAGTAAATCGATGTGCTTGTACGCGATATTTATGAATGACATGAGGAATAATATCTCCACCAAAATCATGCGTAGATTTCTTTTCTCCAGAATCTCGAGTCAATTGCTCATATAGAAATTTAGCATTAAATACATAAATACCCATACTTGCGAATGCTGTAGACGTGTCTCCAGGTATGTGTTTAGGAGTATCTGGTTTTTCTGCAAACTCAATCACTCGATCTTCATGATCAACTGTTAACACCCCAAAGCCTTTTGCATCTTCTATCGGGACATTGATACAAGCCATTGTCATATCAGCTTTACTTGTAACATGGGCAGCTAACATTTTACCGTAATCCATCTTATAGATATGATCGCCAGCTAATACTAATATGTATTCAGCACCGCTCTCACGCATCAAATCTAGATTTTGATAGACAGCATCTGCTGTACCTTTGTACCACTCTTTAGATAATCGCTGTTGTGCAGGAATAATGTTAACGTACTCTCTAAATTCTCCACGTAAAAATCCCCAACCTCGTTGAATATGCTGTATCAAGCTTTGTGACTTATATTGGGTTGCCACGTTAATTTGACGAATACCAGAATTAATACAATTAGATAATGGAAAGTCAATAATTCTAAACTTCCCACCAAAATGGACAGCTGGTTTAGCACGCCAGTCTGTTAAACTTTTCAAACGACTGCCGCGACCTCCAGCAAGAATGATAGCAACTGTGTTTTTTGTTAGATTACTAATAAAACGATCAGACATGACTAGCCTCCACCCATTCATTAAGTCCTTTTATAGGGAACTTAGTTTATTATGTTTTATAGTTTTAAGTTACATTCTGATACTATTCGTAACATTTTGATACATTTATTTTAGAATTGCCTTGATAATGACTTTTCTGTCTTACTAGCAATAGAAGATACGTGACAAAATTGTCACGATTTGACGATACTTAACGGGTGTGGGCGGGCCTTAAAACTTAAAATAGCTATTTCTAAATTTAAAAATCCGCGTGTCACTGGTTCAACGCCAGCTCGGGCGACCAATCAAAGTAAGCTCACAGTGATGTTCGCTTTTTTGTTGCTCGATAGCAATTAAAAAATACTTTCACAATCCAAATATGGCTTTAGAGATTCCAGATATGACCTATTGTGGCTTACCTTATTGAGCGATAGATTTGCTCTCTATTACGCTTAGCTAGAACAATTTGCCATAGCTGGCCTTGTTTGGATCTAAAGTAACCAGCACAACTAAGTAAATAGTATTTCCACATGCGATAAAACATGGCGTCATAATTAACTTGCAACTCTGGCCATGCTCGCTCAAAATTATGCCACCATGCCATCAGTGTAGTGTCATAATCTTTGCCAAAGTTATGCCAGTCTTCAATAATAAATTTTCGCTCTATGG
>CAXIBZ010000214.1:0-3473 GCA_964022105.1 uncultured Methylophilaceae bacterium | reverse complement strand
CTGTTTTTTTGTGCCTAATATTGAATCTATTGAATCAATATTTGAATAATCAATTGGATATAAAAATGCGTTTTTTTTGGACACTTCTGACCTCTTTTTGTATTTCGAGTACAGCATTTGCTGTGGAAGAATGGTTAATTGTCTCGAAAAATGAAATTCTTGATCAATCTGGAAATATCTCACTTGAGGTAATTAAACCTGATTCCGTTAATGTCTGGCCACAAGAATTGCAAATTAATTTATCTCAAGATAAGTTGGATGAGCTAGTTACGTTACATCTGGTTAATGAAAAACAAGGCTCTTCACGCCAGCATTATGAGGGTAGGGCAGAAAAGCAATTTGTCGGGAATGTATTAGTTTCGCTAGCGAAAGAGTCATCTAATAGGCTAATGCTATTGCAAAACAAGCCTTATGATAAATTACAGACTGCAAGGACAGATGTTATTGATGCGGAAGATAACTTCAGCAATGAGGCAAAGCCAGCTGAAGGAGAGTTTTCAAAAATTATTATTCCTGAACCAAAAGAGGATAGAACAATTACGGCCAACGAACCATTGTATTTTATCGTTGGTTCCAGTGATGAACGAGATTTTGATGCACGCTTTCAATTAAGTTTTAAATATCGCCCATTTGACCCAGAAGCTAGAGTCGCAAAGTTTATTCCTTATGCAAGTAATCTCTATTTCGCTTACACACAAACAAGTATTTGGGATCTGGGTAGTGAATCTAGCCCATTTAAAGATACCAGCTATCGTCCTAGCATTTACTACAACTGGGATGAAAGTGGGAAAGGCTACAACCCAAACAGCTGGAAATTTGGCCTGGAACACGAGTCTAATGGGCGCGATGGTGATGAGTCACGATCATTAAATATCGCGTTTGTGCAACCAATTTGGAAACTAGAATACTCAGGAGGCAAAACATTCACTTTTATGCCTCGGTTTTACTACTATTTGGAAAAATCTGATAATCGTGACATACATGAGTATCGTGGCTATGTAGACTGGATGGCACGTTATGGCCGTGAAGATGCAGCAATATTAACCGCCATGTATCGCCAGGGCACTGAGGGCTATGCGCAAGGCCAATTAGATTTATCATACCCAATTAGCGATAAGATTTTTGGCCGCACAGGTACTTTTTTACACCTTCAATTGCTAGGTGGCTATGGAGAAACCCTGATTGATTATAATAAAAGAAGTGATACACAATTAAGAATTGGTATCTCACTCGCTAGGTAACATGATGTTTCGCCAATGCAGCAATCATTCTAGAGCTTGATAAACATTAACTATCTGTAATGAAAGGTTGCTGAACGCTTGTCTTTCATGAAAGTCAGAGTGTTGAATTAAATTCAGGACTCTACTTATGCTTAAAATGACAACTTTCTTAATATTTCTCTTACAAGCGTCTTTTGTTTTTGCGAGCTGCTTGTCCGATGAGCAAATAAAACAATTGGAAAAACAGGAAATTGAATATCTTTCTGAAAAAATTCCACCTGCTTTTAAGCACGGATTATCATCAAATAGCATCAAATTAGCCATTCAAAAAGTTAATGGCGATTGCAAAGCACGCCTGCTTGTTGAGCTTTCACAATCCGATATTGATGAAGCAAAAGCTGTTCTCGATGCACAGCCAGCTAAAAAAATTATGTTAGGTGCGCAAGGCTATGCATTACCACAGGAAACCAAGCATGAAGCGATATTCAATGTAAAAGACGATAAAATCACCATCACTGAAGCTGATATTCTCCAAACAGCACCATTAGGTAAATTAAGGGCTAGTTTAGAGCTAATGTATGCGTTCTTAACCCAAAAGCGGGCAGAAGTTACCTCAACACAAACTAACGATAAAGCTTGGCCAGAAAACATTAAACAGCAAGAAATAGCAGATTGTAGCGCTAATCAGCCTGGTGCAGATTGTGCATGTATTGCCAATGAATACGCTTCAAAGATACCTGCTAACCAAATGGAGTATATTCAATATATTCGTACTAATCCATACGCGCTAGCCATGGGAAGCAGTCAAGCCTATGAGGAAATAAAACTACAAGCAAGCAAGGCCTGTGCAGGTTAGTGCATGAATGTTCGCTTAGTTCTTGGCGACCAGCTTAACCGAGATATTTCCAGCCTTGATGACGTCAACCGCACAAATGATGTCATCATGCTCTGTGAGGTGGCAGAAGAAGCAACTTACGTTAAACATCATCAGAAAAAGCTGGTTTTCATTTTTTCTGCAATGCGCCATTTTGCTGAAGCGTTACGCACAGATGGTTTTCAAGTTCATTATGTCAGTATCGATGAAGCAGGCAATTCTGGGTCTTTTGGCAGTGAATTAAAACGCGCAGTTGAGCGCTATAAGCCTGACAAAGTCATCGTCACAGAAGCCAGTGAATATCGTGTTTTAGAGGACATGAAAAGCTGGCAAAAGACTTTAGGCGTAATGGTGGAAATACGACCAGACAAACGCTTTTTATGCTCGCATAAAGGCTTTAAGGACTGGGCTAAGGGTCGCAAGCAATTACGTATGGAGTATTTCTATCGAGAGCTACGTAAAAGCTATCAGATATTAATGGACGGTGACTCACCCATTGGCGGACAGTGGAATTACGACGCAGATAATAAAAAGCCGTTACCAGAAACAGTCAATATTCCACAAACTTATCGACTAGCGCCTGATGCAATTACGCAAACGGTAATTAAAATGGTTTCTGAGCGATTCTTAGACCATTTTGGTGACATTGATGACTTCCATTATGCCGCCACGCGCAAACAAGCGTTAGATGCGTTAAATCAATTTGTAGAGACGCGGTTATCACTTTTTGGCGACTATCAGGACGCGATGCTGCAAAATGAGCCTTGGTTATTTCATAGTCATATCAGCTTGTATCTCAATTGCGGTCTATTACTGCCAATGGACTGCATAAAACTAGCAGAAGAGGCATATCACAATCAACAAGCACCTATCAATGCAGTAGAAGGGTTTATTCGCCAGATTGTAGGTTGGCGTGAGTTTGTGCGTGGCGTTTATTGGCTATATATGCCCGAATATGCAAAAAGGAATAGCTTGGATGCACAGCGTCACTTACCTGAATTTTATTGGTCAGGTCAAACAAAAATGAACTGCGTGGCACAATGCGTAAAAGAAACCAAACAACAAGCATACGCACATCATATTCAACGACTCATGGTGCTAGGTAATTTTGCGTTATTAGCAGGCATTCATCCTGATGAAGTCAATGAATGGTATTTATTGGTTTATGCAGATGCATACGAATGGGTAGAGTTACCTAATGTAACGGGTATGGCATTATTTGCAGATGGTGGTTTATTGGCATCCAAACCTTATGCGGCTAGTGGTGCCTACATTAATAAGATGTCAAATTACTGCAAAAATTGTCACTATAACGTGAAAGCAAAATATGGAGAATCTGCTTGCCCATTCAATTACTTGTATTGGCACTTTCTCATTCA
>CAXIBZ010000213.1:0-3486 GCA_964022105.1 uncultured Methylophilaceae bacterium | reverse complement strand
AAGAAGGAGAAGAGGAGGAAGAATTGCCTAGTGATGAAGGCGATGATGAATATGAAGAAGGCGATGATGAATATGAAGAAGGCGATGATGAAGAGTATGGAGATGAAGAAGAAGTGGTCGATATTTCTGAACTAAAAGTGCCAGCCAAGAAAGTTAATCGCTACAGCTGCAAAGGCAAAGGGGTTTATTACTCAAAAATAAACGGCCAAAAGTATTGCTTTACCTGCCCTAAAAACTTTACACGCACCAGCCTAACTAGAAAGATGGATCATCCCAAAGCTTGTGTAAATCGTGAAGGTAAAAATAAGTATGCCTCTGCAGCCTCCAAAGTTAAAAATGTCGATGGTTGTGGTAAAGGGGAGTTTAAAAGCAAAGGTTTTTGTATGTCCTGCCCCACAGGGTATAAGCGCCATTATAACGTCGATATGTACAATGCCAGCTATGGCACCAGTGATTGTGTTCCTATATCTTAGTGCACAAACAAAAAGACAAAGACACATGAACATACATTAAATCAGGGAGTTGTCACTATGATAAAGGTAATTAACTTAAAGATTAAGAGTAAATTTTACACAGCATTATTTTTCTTACTCATGCTATTTGCATTTAGCAATGCAATGGCAAAAAAAGATAAAGATGATGTAAAAATAAAAACTGACAGTGCAGAGCTGGCAAGAACAGAGACCTCAGCTAGGAATGCCAGATCATCTAATGATGATATTGAGATTATTCCATTAGGTACGGCAGAATTCCCTGGGTTATGCAAATACAGAGGTCATATTGGAAAGTACCAGTGCAAAAAAGTCAGTGCAATAAAACATGATAGATATAGTTGTAAAGGAAAAGGTGTTTACTACTCTAAAGTTGATGGTGTCAAAGGTTGTTATACTTGCCCTGATGGTTATAAACGCACTTCTCCAACAAGAAAAATGAATCATGCCAAAGCCTGTGTGAACAGAACTGGAAAAAATAGCTATGCAGCTGCTGCATCTAGAGTTGACAATGTGGATAGTTGTGGTAATGACCAGTTTAGACATAAAGGGTTTTGTAAATCTTGCCCTGCTAAAACTGAGAGAAAGCATTTTGCTGGAATTGATAGTGGCAAATGTAAGGTTGAAAAAGAATATCGTTGCTATGCTGGATTATCGCTACATAAATCGGCACCCAAGAATATCTGGGACCGTGCTGGCAATTGGGTGGGGTTGAAGCATAAAAAATACTGCGGCCTGCCATTTAATTTTTTGGACTATACAAATGAAATACTCAACTCTGAAGCCAATAAAAAAATTGCCAAAGGTATTTATGAGCTTGGAAAGGTGCTGCAGAAGGATGGCAATAAAGCAAAAGTTGAGAAGATTAAGCAGGCAATTAAAGATAAAAAACTTAATGAAGCAAACGCTGAGTTATTAACATTTCAAGAGTTTGTTAATCTAAAGGCGCTAGCAAGAGCCGGTGAGCATTTTACAGAGGCACAAAATGAGGCTAGAAAATTTGCATTGACTATTGGTTTTGCAACGGATGGTTCTATTATTTATGGTGGAAATTATGAGCTAGGTATCGCCATTGATTTGGGAGACGGAAAGCTTAAAGAATATGATTCTTATGGTTTAACAAAAGGAGTTTCAGTTGCTGTCGATGGAGCCATTACAGTTGGTGCGTGGGCTGGCAATTTTGAGACCAGTTATTCAGAAGGCTATACGGTAGGCGTGCCAGTTGCTAGGCTTGGGTATGCAGCGGGGGCAGATATTGGTTTTGGTATTTGGTCTGATTACTACACACCTAAAAGGTCTGATGGCTTGAATCAGCCACATTTTGTTGGTTTGAGTGCTTCATTCGGTATTGGCTCAGGCTTTGAGTTTGGAGAGTACAGTGAAGTCTGGACTAAGGTAAAAGATTGGGATGGCATAGGAAACTGAGAACAATACAAACTAGTTCATTAATTTTTATGATGATTAACTAAAAAACCTTAGATAACTCTAGGGTTTTTTGATTGGTGGCCCGAACTGGAATTGAACCTGCGATACGCGGATTTTCAATCCTCAGGTCGTGCCGACCTGTTTAAACTAACATTTTGTAATACTGGTTTTTGTAACAGCAAGGTATTGGGATAAGAAATCTGTTCATCGCCATTCCTGATAATGACGTGGAACAACGAAATCTCTTCAATAATGCCGCTAACATCTGCTTCTTTATCAATAACTTTGACATAGTCACCAACCCGATAGGGGAAACCAAAAAAGATAATCAAGCTAGCCGTAATATTGCTCAATATTGACCATTGTGCAAACAAGGCAACACCAAGTACAGCAAACACAGACGATAAGAAAATCAATACTTGCGAATACTCAATACTAAGAAAAGTAATCAGTAGTGCAGCATAAAAGACAATCAGTCCGATATGAATGGTTTTGGTAATGTACTTTAGTCTGTAAACACTGACAGATTTGCCAACACCTATTTTATTTAATAACAAGCTGGATACTTTAATGCTAATGATGAAAGCGAGTAAAATGCATGCGGCGATGATTAACTTCATTGCGCGGATCTCCATACGATAGACAACAATTCTCTCATTTGAGTACTTTAATTCAAGTGCTTTGACCAATTTTTTTGAAACGGCAGCCTAGTTCTAATATTGGCTATTGAACTAAACCTCTAAATCTTATACCAATTAATAACATCAACAATACATTGGAGAAAATATGCGAAAAATCACACTAGGTTTAATTGTCATGACTTTAGCACTGATGAACATTGCAAATGCTAAAGAGGAAACCGCTAAAACTGAACCTCAACCACAAGTATATTTTGTATCACCTGTAGATGGTCAAACCGTAAAACCAACATTTAAAGTTCAGTTCGGTTTATCAGGCATGGGCATAGCACCCGCTGGTGTAGAAAAAGAGAATACAGGACATCATCATCTGCTAATTGATACAGATATAGCGACAATCGACCTAACGAAACCTTTGCCTGCAACCGAAAAGATCAGACATTTTGGAGGCGGTCAAACTGAAACGTATCTTGAACTGCCTGCTGGTAAACACACCTTACAACTAGTGCTAGGCAATCACTTGCATATCCCGCACACCAAGCCTGTTACATCAGAGAGAATTACAATTACGGTGCAATAGCAACTAAACAGAGAGCATGCTACGCGTGTGACTAGAGAATGTTGTTTGACCATTTGGGCCGTAAACATTCCCAGCGCCAGCATTAACAGCTTTGCCTTGCAGTTGGCGTATCATCTGCTGGTTACGCTGAAAGTGTTGGTTAATCACCTGACCGTTAACACGGTTTAGTTCTTTGGCTTGCGCTAACTGCTTCTGAAAAGCGTCCCATTGCACTTGCAATGCTTTAGTATCGTTTGCTCTAAGCCACATTACCATGCCATTTTCATTAGCATCATATCCAGCTTGCGCTAGTGCTTTATGACGCATTTTAGTGGCATTTGCGATTGTTTGAATCAGCTTACTTTTCTGATCT
>CAXIBZ010000212.1:0-3490 GCA_964022105.1 uncultured Methylophilaceae bacterium | reverse complement strand
CCAATAGCCCTAAATGACTAGACACGGGCACGTTACTGGCGGAGAGAGAGGGATTCGAACCCTCGATAGAGTTGCCCCTATACCACCTTTCCAGGGTGGCGCTTTCGACCACTCAGCCATCTCTCCGCGATTTAGTCCAGATATATAAACTGTGCGAGATTATAGCGGATGGCTCACATTTAAACAAAAGGAAAGTATTACTCAGTCCAATCTAACTATTATACGGTCTGAGCATATAGGTATTTACTTTACCTTTGCCTTTAACCTGGACCTGTTTACGCGCCTCAAAATGGAACTGATCCTTCACTAGGGCATAACTAGCTTCGCTTAACTGTATGGAATTAGTGAGTGCTGTTTGCTCCATACGGCTTGCCATGTTAACTGGGTCTCCCCATAGATCATATGCAAACTTTGATGTCCCTATAACACCAGCAACAACAGGGCCAGTACTAATGCCAATTCGCATTTGCAGATTGTTGAGTGTGATTTCATTAAAGTCCGATAACACTTCAAACATTTCAATTGCTAATCTTGTAACAACCACAGCATGGTCTTCTGAATAGCTAGGTGCACCACCAACCACCATATAGCCATCACCAATCGTTTTAATCTTTTCTAAACCATGCTTTTCCACGAGTTGATCAAATCGGGAAAATAGCTGACTTAACATATCGACTAGCTGAGTCGCCGAGATAGAGGCAGTCAGCTTGGTAAACCCTGCAATATCAGCAAATAAAACGGTGACGGATTCATGACTATCTGCAATGCGCATGTCATTATCTTTTAGTCGATTTGCTATCGACTGTGGCAAAACGTTTAATAACAACTTTTCTGAACGCGCTTGTTCAATCGCTAACTCTTTTAAAGTGCGTTCTTTTTGACTCTGAAAATAGCGCATCACTGCATATAACAGACAAGTAGTTCCCATGATATTCATTAAGAAAAACGTATCTTTAATATGGGCAGGGATCGGTAGCGAGTAAAGTATGAATTGGTCATTTAAAAACCACGACAACCCTGCCAATAGCGCAAACAGTAAGAACCATGCTGTGGACTGACTAGTTCCCAGTATCATCAATGCACCAATCGGTGACAAAATAGCCCAAATTGCGATACCACTTGATGCCTGGTAACCACCGATGATCCATTGCATAAAAAACGGCATGACCAGTAACATTATTAGTTGCGTAAAAATAAAATATTGAAACTTCTGATATCGATAAAAAATCAACAGGCTTGCATAGGAAATCACAATATAAATGTAAGGGAATAATGCCATTAATGCATACCCCTCCCCCAAACCAGAAAGCGTGTATATCCAAAAAATCGATACAATACTCTCAGCAAAAACGAGTATTAATAGGATAGCTTTACTTAAGACAGAGTCCGTAGGTCGGCTGATACTTTCCCAAAAAGCCCTTGTCGTTGTACTTAAGTCAGTTTGTGATTCTGCCATAAACTATAAGTTACCATTGAAAACGTATCTAGATAATGATTAATGCAAACTATATATGATGAAACTAAACAGCGCCATGGTTGCCTAATGATTTATTATAAATTTCAGCAATATCTTTATTGCTTTATCAGCAACTTAGGTTTATTGTCTTATATAAGAGACATCGCTCGGAGCCTTTATTTATAAGGGTTGCAGCCAAGGGTGTCACTTTTTTAGCTAGAAATTTAAAACCATTTTATTTATTGCGGCTTGGTAAATAGAAAACATACGAAATCACTAGAAAAACTAGAGGAGTTAGCATGAGTTTGGATACACTTAAAGCACTTGGCGTCACAATCCCATATAAAGAAAAATATGATAATTTTATTGGCGGCAAGTGGGTTGCCCCTGTTAAAGGTGAATATTTTGATGTCATTTCACCAATTACTGGCAAAAACTATACGAAAGCAGCACGGTCAAGTGCGGAAGACGTTGAACTTGCATTAGATGCTGCACATGCAGCCGCTGAAAAATGGGGTACTACCTCCACAACAGAGCGTGCAAACATATTGCTCAAAATTGCAGATCGCATTGAAGAAAACTTAGAACTGATTGCTACGGCAGATACAGTGGATAATGGCAAACCTATTCGTGAAACCATGAATGCCGATATTCCGTTAACAGTTGATCACTTCCGTTACTTTGCTGGTGCTATTCGTGCTCAAGAAGGCGGCATTAGTGAAATTGATAACGACACCATCGCTTACCATTTCCATGAGCCGCTTGGTGTGGTTGGTCAAATCATTCCTTGGAACTTCCCTATTTTAATGGCAGCTTGGAAATTAGCGCCAGCATTAGCAGCAGGAAACTGTGTGGTATTAAAACCCGCTGAGTTTACGCCAATTTCTATCCTTGTCATGATAGAAACTTTTGCTGACTTATTACCACCAGGCACTGTGAACATCGTAAATGGTTACGGTCGCGAAGTTGGTGCTCCGTTGGCAAACAGCAAGCGTATTGCAAAAATCGGCTTTACGGGTTCAACGGCAACTGGTCGCGCAATTGCAGGTGCAGCAGCAAGTAACTTAATTCCTGCAACGTTAGAATTAGGTGGTAAATCACCGAACGTTTTCTTTGCTGACATTATGGATGAAGATGATGCATTCTTTGATAAAGCAATCGAAGGTTTGGTATTGTTTGCTTTCAACCAAGGTGAAGTATGTACTTGCCCGTCACGTGCGATTATTCAAGAATCCATTTATGATAAGTTTATGGAGCGTGTTTTAGAGCGTGTTAAAGCAATTAAACAGGGCAACCCATTAGATCCAAACACCATGTTAGGTGCGCAAGCATCGCAAGATCAGCTTAACAAAATCATGAACTATATTGATATTGGCAAACAAGAAGGTGCTGAGGTATTAATTGGTGGTGAACGCAATATACTTCCAGGTGATTTTGCAGAGGGATATTATGTGAAGCCAACACTGCTAAAGGGTCATAATAAAATGCGTGTTTTCCAAGAGGAAATTTTTGGTCCTGTTTTAGCTGTTACAACGTTTAAAGATGAAGCGGACGCGTTAGCCATTGCGAATGATACGATCTTTGGACTAGGCGCTGGTGTGTGGAGCAGCAACGGTACAACTGCATACCGTATGGGCCGCGGTATTAAAGCTGGTCGTGTTTGGACTAACTGCTACCATGCCTATCCTGCTCATGCTGCTTTTGGTGGTTATAAAGAGTCTGGTATTGGACGTGAAAACCACAAAATGATGCTAGACCACTACCAACAAACCAAGAATTTATTAGTGAGTTACAACCCTAATAAATTAGGCTTTTTCTAATTGATAGGTCAGTAATCAGTAAAATAAAAGGGCGAGCTTTCGCCCTTTTCATTTTGAATGACAAAGGAGAAGAAATGACTGCTGAACGTGTGTCTGCCACCCCTGCAGCAAAAGAGCTCATACGCAAATTGACAGCAGAGCATGGTGAAATTGCATTTTTGCAATCTGGTGGCTGTTGCGAAGGTAGTGGCCCACTTTGCATGCCAGCGATTGA
>CAXIBZ010000211.1:0-3494 GCA_964022105.1 uncultured Methylophilaceae bacterium | reverse complement strand
CTATTAGATCCACCAACCTTTAATCCAGTTGCAGTGATAGATACACCAAATGTTGTTGGAAATATTGACACCAATGTCAAATCATCCACAAGCAATACGCTTGCAGATGTAGAAAAAGTAGCACCGGTTGCTAGTACAGAAAAGAAGAAAACAACTACTAGCAAGAAAAAATCCGCGTCTAGCAAGAAAAAACCAGTGTCTGCTAATGCAGAAAAGTCTATTGGAATTGGAACGGTAGTAGCAAATACAAAAGCTCAGGCTATTGAAGCACAACCACGTTTATCTATATCTGGAACAAGCTATAGCACCAATGTGGCTGCTTTAACTGGATTGCGTTTAGACAGAGAATTGCGATTTAATCCTGACTTAATGTCCGCTGCTGCCAATGAAACTGTTGCGATTGAGGATGAGGTCACCGTTATGAATAAACGGTTAGCGCATTTGCAAGAGCAAATTACCGTTTTACAACAACAAAATCTTAAGTTGCAATCTGAAAACAAATTGAAAACTGCGCAGCTTACACAAGCAGAACCTGCTTTTAACATGAGTGGCGTCTTACCATTATTTGGAGCTGGTCTATTTTTATTCGGTAGTTACACAGTGTATAACTGGCTGCGCCGCCGCGAATCACTGATACAAACACACAATACAGAAGCTATTTGGATTCATTCAAATAAGCAAGCAGTAGAAACTTCAGATGAAATAGCGGATGAAAATGATGCACTATTCAAGGAAGTAAGCTTCGATATTAAAGACTCATTTGAAGATAATCAGCTCATCCCAAATTCGATGGAGAGTATTTTTGAATCAACAAAAGAACCTGAAAACGATATTCTTATTGAGGATGATCAAGCATTTTCTGTACTTGACCATGCTGATGTATTTCTATCTCATGGACGTAGCTCACTAGCTATTCAACTATTGCAAAATCATTTATTAGAGTTTCCAAAACAATCGGTCACGATTTGGTTATTCTTACTAGATTTGCTAGCTAAAGAAAATTTGCAAAAACTCTACGAAGAAACTGCTGAAGAATGCAAGCTACACTTTAATGTCAAGATTGCTGAATTTTCTAAAATTAACTCGCCATCTAATGAATCATTAGAAGACTTTCCTCGCTTAGCAAGCGGTCTTGAAGCTGTCTGGAACACGCCCGCTGCTGTGTCTTATCTTGAAGACTTGATTTATAACAATCGTTTAGAACCACGCGCTGGTCTAGCCAAGAATCTAATCGAAGAGTTAGTGTTGTTGCGTTCCATCGCTCAAGACAACGTTAGCTCTGCGCAAGTGATTCAACTCGACCAAAAGAAGCTAGCAATTAATGAACAGAAAGAAGCTATGCTAGAGGCCAGAAAAGCCGAAAAATTGAAAGAAATAGCTGAAGCGGAAAGAATTGCAAGAGAAAAAGCCGATGCGGAAAAAAATGAAACTGCTTTCGAATTTACATTGGTTGAGAAATATTAATCTAATTATTTTAAATAGTATTCGGCAACTAGGCTTATAAGCAAAATAAATCCAATCCAATTGTTGCTGAGAAACGCTCTAAAACAATTAATTTCGGATCGATTTTTAATCATTTGATACTGCCAAATGACCAGTGCTGCCGCTACAGCGATACCAATATAATAATAGACGTTAAAATGCTTTGCTTGGCCGATACCAATAAATATTCCCAGCATGCCAATGTAACAGCAGATAATCGCAAACACATCATATCGACCAAACAATAGGGCCGATGATTGAATTCCTATTTTAATATCATCATTACGATCTACCATTGCATACTCTGTATCGTAAGCAACCGCCCAAAATATATTGGCAAGCATTAGCCACCACGCAATTACAGGGATTTGATTTTGTAATGCAGCAAAAGCCATCGGAATACTTATCCCAAATGCTACACCTAAATAAGCCTGAGGAATGACTAAAAAACGCTTAGTTAACGGATAGGTTGCAGCGAGAAATAAAGCGACTATCGACAGCAGAATCGTCATTTTGTTTAAGAAGCACACTAAAATAAATGCCGCTAATGTTAATGCAGCAGCCAAAAACAAAGCTTCCTTAGTACTGACCTCTCCAATGACGAGCGGTCTGTTTTTGGTCCGCTCTACATGTCCATCAAAGTGCCGATCTGCAATATCATTCATGATACAGCCAGCACTGCGCATTAAAACCACCCCCGTAATAAAGATGATGGTCACTTGCCAAGTGGGCTGACCTTCCCCTGCTATTAATAATGCCCACAAGGTTGGCCACATCAATAACAAGATACCGATAGGTTTATCTAAGCGCATCAATCGCTCATATGCATTTATTTTGCGAATCAGTACCTGTTTATTCATGACACAACTCTGGCAAAAAAACTTCAGTGACCAAAATATTAGCGCATTTCAAGCGAAAAACAGAACGCCTTGCCCATAAATATGCGGGTGGATGCGCTATTTCTCTTACGGCTTTCCGGTACAAAACATGATTGTTGGACAGTTTTTTATAACTGAGCGGTGTACGCGTTACTTGCATGTTTTTAAATAAAGCTGCACCTAGGGGTTGGTTTCCTAGCCTGCCAAGTTTATGCCACTTGCCACGTAAGCTTCGATGTGGCAAAACACTATGCGCATATACCACTGGTTGTTGATTACCAATTAACAAAACCTCTCTAATATAAGCTTTGGTAGATGGTTTTAACGCTAGCATCTTTGCTTCATCATGTAGCGGTTTAGCATCCTGCTGTAATAGCGGTTTCACATAAAAACCACGGTAGCGCTTTTGCAGTCGTGCGGTTAACGATGTGTCATTAACTAACCAATTTTGAAATGTTGAAGCAGAAAAGGGTTTTCTTAACCAATTGGCGCGTAATTTGACATTATGTAGCTGTACTTTCACAAAACGAATTATCGCATAAAGCCACTTCCGCATTTATGATACATTTAATTTAGTTTTCAAATATTCAGGATAACAATGACTTTAAAAGCCTTTTTAAGTGCACTGGCAATCGGCTTAACTTTTCTTGCATTTATCCCTTATATCAGTTCAATTATGAAAGGTACTACCAAGCCTCATGTTTTCTCATGGGTTATCTGGGGTACAACAACTTTCGTCGTTTTTTTAGCTCAACTAGATGATAATGGTGGCGTCGGCGCTTGGCCAATAGGAGTTTCTGGCATCATTACAATACTAATCGCTTGCTTGGCCTATGCCAAACGTAGTGATATATCGATTACAACATCAGACTGGATTTTCTTCATGATGGCAATGTCTGCCTTGCTATTGTGGCACCTACTAAAAGATCCATTGTGGGCAGTTGTGGTTTTAACAGTTGTTGACTCTATTGGTTTTATTCCAACCGTTCGCAAGGTCTATTATGCACCCTATTCCGAGCCACTCTCATTTATCATATTATTCTTTTTAAGGAATATTTTAGTCATTCTAGCGTTAGAACATTATTCTGTTACTACCGTATTATTCCCTGCCGTTATTGCTATAGATTGTGTGTT
>CAXIBZ010000210.1:0-3494 GCA_964022105.1 uncultured Methylophilaceae bacterium | reverse complement strand
AAAGCTTGTATTAGGCAAACGCTGTGCATGTTGCCCAAAAATAGTGGCATGCATCTTTTGCAGACCAGCTTCCAGTCTTTGACGCAAAGCATTTGTGTGTGTCATAAAATTATTAAGCGATGCGGTAGCTAATTCACAGGCAGCGCCAAAGCCAACGATGGCGGCGATATTTTCTGTACCGCTTCGCAAACCTTTTTCTTGCCCACCTCCATACAATAGTGGCTGAATATCAACACGCTTATTAAGAACCAATGCACCAGCGCCAAGTGGTCCGCCAATCTTATGACTAGATATTGTCATTGCATGGACACCTAATTCCGTGAAATCGACATGCATTTTACCTAATGCCTGTACTGCATCGGTATGAACCAATGCTTTGTGCTGTGCAACTAAGGCAACTACTTTTTTAATATCTTGAATCGCACCAGTTTCATTGTTCGCCAACATGACCGAAATAAGACCAGTTGGTGTTTCAAGCTTACTTTTCAAGTCTTCAAGATCAATCTGACAGTCGCTGTCTACTTGAATGCTATTGGCTTTCCAGCCATGTTGCTGCATCGCTATTGCCGGACGAGAAACACATGGATGCTCAATGCTGCTGGTCAGTAATTGTGCTTGCTCTAAATTGCTCGCGATACCTGCAATAGCAAAATTATTGGCTTCTGTGCCACTGGCAGTAAACACAATCTGATTGGCTTGCACACCCACTGCTTGCGCAACTTGACGTCTAGCCTGTTCAATCGCTTCTCGTGCATTTCTACCAAAGCTGTGCTGACTAGTTGGGTTGCCGTGCTGGTTTGCCATATACGGTAGCATCGCCTCAAGCACTACTGGCTTAAGCGCTGTCGTACTGTTATGGTCAAAGTAGGTGTTAGCCATTAACAACTACCTCTCGATTCGTATGAAATGATCTAGATTTGGCGAAAACAACTTTTCCATTGCCCTTGTCATGTTGCGCGTGAACCATATCGGCCAAACTAACATGTGATAAGAACTCAAGTATCTTAGTGTTTAATGTTGCCCATAAGTCATGCGTCATGCAACGACCATCAGCGCCATGGCAGTCTTCCTTACCTCCGCATTGTGTTGCATCTATGTTTTCATCCACAGCAGCAATAATGGCTGACACTGATATATCAATTTTATTTTTTGCCAAATTATATCCGCCACCAGGTCCTCTTACGCTATTAACTAAACCCTGGCGACGTAAACGACTGAACAGCTGCTCTAAGTAAGACAACGATATATTTTGACGTTCGCTAATGCCAGCCAAAGTGACGGGTCTATGCGCACCATCAGCATCAACCTCGTTTAATGCAAGGTCTAACATCGCAGTCACAGCAAATCTTCCTTTTGTGGTTAGTCTCATGGTTTATCAGCTTTATTCGGTAAATAGTTTGTCATTAAAGAGGGCATTCTATAATACCCTACTATTTTAGTCAATTATTAGGCGGTTAAGTTCAATCTTTAATCGGTGGCAACTTTACGTGGTTTGCGTTTGGTTTTATTGACTGAAAAAGCTTTAGCAACCTTGGTCTCAGACTTAACATCAGTTAAACCTGCAAGCTCTCGTTTTAGATTCTCAATTTCTGTAATAAGCGGTTGTAATGCTTTATTGATAGGATCTTTCTCATCGTCACTGACAGCATAAGCACTGAATTTTGCTTTTTCTGCTTCTTTTTTTGCTTTTTCTTCTTCTAAAATACGTGCTGGTATGCCAACCGCGGTTGCGTTTTCTGGTACATCTCTGACAACAACGGCATTTGATCCAATCTTTGCGTTTTTACCGATAGTAATTGGACCTAATACTTTTGCGCCAGCGCCGATGACGACGCCGCTTTCCAATGTTGGGTGCCGTTTTCCCTTGTTCCAAGATGTGCCGCCTAATGTTACACCATGATAAAGTGTGCAGTCGTCGCCAATAACTGCAGTTTCACCGATCACTATACCCATCCCATGATCAATGAAAACGCGGTGACCTATTGTTGCGCCTGGGTGAATTTCAATGCCAGTAAGAAAGCGACCGATATGTGAAAACAGCCGACCTAGCCAATAAAATTTAATGCTCCACAACCAATGGCTGAAACGATGCAGCATGATGGCATGCAATCCTGGGTATGTTGTTAATACCTCAAAATGTGTTCTCGCAGCAGGATCTCGGTCAAAAACAACAGCAATGTCTTGTTTTAAATGATCAAACATATTCTAAATGCAGATGGATTAAAGAATGTAATTATGCCACAAAAGTTAATTCTTGACTAAATTAGTAAGGTTTAATTTTGTAAGGAATTGTAACAAATCTGATGAACTTTGTTCTGCGCAAATGTAATCAATTAAACAAATGTTTGCATGTCTTTATGTGATATGTAATATTTGTAAGCATGCTAAAAGCACTCAATAATTGGTTAAAGCAGGACCGTAAAAAGTTATCATGGCAGCTATTTGCAAAAATTTTTGCAGGCGTTTTCGTTTTTTATTTGTTGGTTAGCTATTTTGCCATAGACTCACTAGCTAAGAAGCTAATACCTCGCATTGCGAATAACTCATTAGACAGTATAGCGAGTGTTAAACGCGTTGAATTTGATCCATTCCGTTTAAAAGCGACCATTCATGAGCTAAATTTGACAAATAAAAGCGGCGATCGCTTAGCTGGGTTTAAAAAACTGGTTGTGGATTTTGAACTGAGCGGTATGTTTGATTTGGCGTGGAAATTTAAGCAAATTGGCATCGCCGAGCCACACGTTAACTTGGCGATAGCGCAGGGAGGCAAGCTTAATTGGGACGCACTAATAGCAAAACTGAATGAAGGGCCAGAGCAGCCACCAAGTGACACGATTCCAAGTGTGATTATTGAGCATTTTATTGTTAGCCAAGGTGATGTGCACTACCGAGATGCTAACAGGCCAGCGCCAATTGATATGACATTGGCGCCATTGAGCTTTCAGTTGAAAGGTTTTTCTACAGTTCCCAAAGATCGTGGTGAATATTTAATCTCGGCAGCATTTTCTGAAGAAGGCGGTATATTAAAGTGGAAAGGCGATATGGGCGTTAATCCCGTTGCCTCTAGTGGGGTAATTTCATTAGAAGGAGTAAAGATTGCTGAGACACTACAGCTAATTAAAGGATTGACATTGCCAATCAATATTACCAATGGAGAGGTGCAGACAAGTTTCAGCTACGATTTTGCTATGCCGAATACAGTGCCTACTGTTGCGCTAAGCAATATGACAATCAACGTTACAGAGTTGACAGGGGAGACAGCGGATGGAGCGGTGATGAGTTTAACGCATGCAGGCTTCATTGTGCCACGCTTAGACTTTGTTCAAGACAAACAGCCTGAATTGCATCTTAAAGATTTAGATTTTAAATTATTAGACTTTAATCTTAGTCAAGAAAATAGCTCGCGTTTACTTTTAAAAGATGCGATTGCAACACTCCCAACATTAGACTTTGGCATGCAAGTCGCCCAACCGCAGCTAACATTTAATGACATG
>CAXIBZ010000209.1:0-3494 GCA_964022105.1 uncultured Methylophilaceae bacterium | reverse complement strand
CTTTTTTTTCAACACATGGGCTAAATTCAAGCAGTCCAGCCCACTCACAGATTTGGAAAAAATAGCAATTGGCGTTATTCAAATGCATCCGGAGTACCACGCAATCTTAGATAAGCCTGAGCAATACAAACTACGGAGCTATTTTCCTGAGCAAGGAGAAACAAATCCGTTTTTACATATGAGCCTGCATTTATCCGTACTTGAACAAATTAGCATTAATCAACCGCCAGGCATCTCTGATATATACGCTAAACTAAAGAATAAACATCAAACTGAACACCCAGCTCAACATGATGTCTTAAATTGTCTAGCAGAGACCATATGGCATGCACAGCAGAATAAGGCTGGACTGGACACTGTGTATTATCTAGAATTACTTAACAATAAGATAGGCAAAACCACATAATGACAACAGCAAACGCGCATGATTGGCTAAGTGAGCATGGCGACTATTTATATCGCTTTGCGTTAGCTCGCCTTAGAGACACTCATCAAGCGGAAGACGTCGTCCAAGAAACATTTGTAGCAGCCATTAAAAGCAACAACTTCGCAGAACAGTCGAGCCCGCGAACTTGGTTAACGGGTATCTTGAAACATAAAATTATCGATGTCATGCGTAAAAGTAACCGTGAAATTAGTGCGTCAGATTTGCTCACAGATGAAGAAACTGAACTGGATGATTTTTTTAATGCTAAAGGCCATTGGGAAGATAAACCGCAAGCTTGGAATGTGCCAGATAACGCACTGGAACAAAAACAATTTCTTAAAATTTTGCAATCTTGTATAGACAGAATTCCCAATAAGCTCGCCACGCTGTTTATGATGCGCGATGTAGAAGAGAGAGATAATGAAGAAATTTGTAAGGAACTCAATATCACCTCGACCAATGCTTGGGTAATGTTATATAGAGCCCGAATGGGAATTAGAAAATGTTTGGAAATTAACTGGATAGGACATAAATAAATGATGAACTGCAAACAAGCTAGCCAGCTTATCTCTCGCGGTTTAGACGTCACACTGTCTAAGAGAGAACGTTTTGCACTCAAGCTCCATTTATTGATGTGCAAATATTGCTCGCGGTTCCGTCAACAATTAATGGCCATTAACGTTGCTATAAGCAAACTAGGCAAACAAATTGAAGATGACTCAAACATTCGATTGCCAGAAGAAACAAAAGCACGGATAGTTAAAGCATTAGAGTCTGATGCCTAATAACTAAACGTTTTATTTGTAATAACAACTTTTTACTTAAAGGAAAATATCATGAGCGTAACGAAAAAATCAATTGCATTAGCTGTAGGCGGCGCATTCGCATTATCACTAGGTACTGCTGCCATCGCAGCAAGCGAGAATCCTTTTGAAATCAAAACACTTTCAAGTGGCTATCAAGTCGCCGACAACCATGCAGACAAAAGCGCTGATGGTAAATGTGGCGAAGGTAAATGCGGCGCTGAAAAAGCGAAAGACGGCAAATGCGGTGAGGGCAAATGTGGTGCCGATAAAGCCAAAGACGGCAAATGCGGTGAAGGTAAATGCGGCGGTAAAGAAAAAATGGAAGAAGGTAAATGTGGTGAAGGTAAATGCGGTCACTAATTTAGTACGCATTTAGCATTCATGTCTGCATTATCTGACATACAAGGCGTTGGTTTGGGGTTAAAGCGCGAGCTGATTCCGCAAATCCAACGCCACTTTCAACAGAATGAAGCTGATGAATTAATCAGAAATATCAATTTTGTTGAAATTGCACCAGAGAACTGGATTGGTGCTGGTGGTAAATATGAAAAACAACTAGCCTGGTTTGTTGAGCGTTATCCAATCGCATGTCATGGTTTGTGTTTATCATTAGGTGGGCCAGATCCACTGAATACTGAATTTTTAAAACAAGTTAAACAGTTTTTATCTGATTACCAAATACCCCTCTATACCGAGCATTTAAGCTACTGTAGCGATTTCTACAAAGGTAAACCTGGCTATCTATACGATTTATTGCCGATACCTTTTACCGAAGAGGCAGTGCACTATGTTGCTGACCGTATTAAACATACACAGGATATACTTGGCCAGCGCATCGCGGTAGAGAATGCATCTTTCTACGTTAAAGCACCAATTGCCACCATGGATGAGCTGACTTTTTTAAATGCAGTATTGGAAGAAGCCGACTGTTGGTTACATTTGGATATCAATAATATTTATGTTAACAGCGTGAATTTTGGCTTTGACCCGCACCTATTTTTAAGGGATGTACCGGCTGAGCGCATTGTATATAGTCATGTGGCTGGACACTATCAGCAGACACCGGAGTTGCTCGTGGATACACATGGTACAGATGTGATTGACCCAGTATGGGTGCTATTGGAAGATGCTTATGCATTATTTGGCACATTCCCTACTCTGCTAGAACGGGATAGTAACATTCCGCCGCTGGCTACATTGATTAAAGAAGTGGATAAAATCGCCGCGATTCAGACAGAAGCCGCAAATGTAAAACGGCTCACACAATCAGCGGCCTAACGTCATGCTAGACTTTCAGCAATATCAATATGCGTTTACCGCGCATATTCGCGATCCTAAAAATAATCCTAAACCAGACAACGTGGATGAAGAGCGTATGTCTGTTTATCGTGAAGGCGTTTACAACAATGTGTTTGAATCGGCTTCTGTTTGCTTTCCTGTTTGCCAAAAAACATTAGGAAAAGCTGCATGGGACTCCATCATGCGTCTTTTTTTTGCAACCCATCATGCTAGCTCTCCAATCTTTAGAGAGATTCCGCAAGAGCTACTTACGTTCTTACAAGCAGATGAGGAAGTACCTGATTACATCAAACAACTTGCGCATTATGAGTGGGTAGAACTTGCTATAGGTATGCTTAAAGTTTCAGCACCTAACTTGAATGAAGCAACTGACTTACTCAACGAAACCCCTATCCTAACTCCCGCACATATGCTGCTGCAATATGAGTACCCAGTACAGAAAATATCGCCAGATTTTATTCCAGAAAATAAAGAAGATACGTACCTGCTAGTATTTAGAAATCAAGATTTTGAAGTAAACTTCATTGAGCTCAACCCCTTGACGTATGCACTGCTGGAGCTTATTAAGCAAGGCTTAACTGGTAAGCAAGCACTCACCTCTCTGGCAGAACAGATTCAACATCCACAACCTATTGTTGTACTTGAATTTGGTCATGGCTTATTGCTAGATCTGTTAGCACAAAAGGCAATTCTAGGAAGCACGACAATCAATCGAGATGCATACTAAATTTCATGAAGATTTTTAGTGCTGGATTATCGCCGTAACAAAGACCGAATAAAAAAATACCCCCTCTCAATTGCTCGAGAAGGGGTCCCTAGTATCAAATAACTTTGGAGGGAATTTGATATAGAACTGTTAATGTATGCCTATTATTGTTTTAAAATCTTAGGCATACATTTTTCGTACTTATAGGCTAAATACTGATAATGCACCGCCACCAGGAGCAGCGTTGTATTTCACT
>CAXIBZ010000208.1:0-3502 GCA_964022105.1 uncultured Methylophilaceae bacterium | reverse complement strand
TATCCAAATTGGTTTCATCTCGTTATTCACTCACTTTACTATTATTGTTCGATAATGGCATTTTTAATTAGGGTGCTTTCAACAGGTAGCAAAATTGTAAAACAGGTTTGACCTGGTTGGCTTTTACATTCAATCATGCCATGGTGTTGTGTGACGAATGTTTGCGCCAGAGCAAGACCTAAGCCAGACCCTCCTTCACGACCTGATACCAGCGGGTAAAAGATTTTATCTACCATATCTGCAGGAATGCCCGGGCCATTGTCAATAATGTCTAATTTTATGCCAACACGATAGCGTTTTCTGCTTAGTGTCACTTGTCTAGCAGCGCGCGTGCGTAGTGTAATTTTGGCATGTTCTGTTCCTTGTGATAGCAGAGCCTGTACTGCGTTACGTGCGATATTAAGCACTGCTTGAATCAGTTTTTCTCTGTCTCCAATAAGTTCAGGCAGACTAGTATCATAGTCTCTTTGTACTTTAATATTATTTGGTGATTCGGCTAATAACAGACTGCGCACTCGTTCTAGGACTTCGTGGATATTAGTTGGTTCGTATTTTGGTACGCGATGTGGTACCAAAAGCCTATCCATTAATCCTTGCAGACGATCTGCTTCTTTAATAATCACTTGCGTATATTCACGCAAGCTGGGTTGCGGTAATTCATGCTCGAGTAGCTGTGCTGCACCTCTTAAGCCACCTAGAGGATTACGAATCTCATGTGCTAGATTACGCAATAGCTCTGAATTGGCCTGTTGCTGTATCAGCATACGCTCCTCTTTGGCGATACGTAATTGCTGATCCATTTGTTGAAACTCCAATATAAGCCTTGCATCATGCATCACTGTTGGTGTGACGGTGCATGTTACCGCAAACGAAAGCTGACGTTGGGTCGTAATCGCAAATTCATGCTCTCTAAACGGTCCGTTGCTCGCGGTGGCATGTCCGATGGCTAAATCTAGCACTTCACAGTTGATAAACAGATGATTGATATGTGTGCCCGCTGTTTGCGTTGCACTAATTGCAAATAAGGCCTCAGCGCTTGGGTTCATGTAAATAACTTGCTTTGAGGCGTTTAGTAAGATGACCGAAACGGCAAGGCTCTCTAAACCAGTGAAGCAGGCGGGAACTTGTTGGACCATGGATTAAATACTAGTAATAAAGTTATTGATACTATAAAACAAAGCAAAAGATAAGCCAGTTTTATAATACAGGATAACTTAGTTAATATTACTAATTTCTTTCTCAAGTAACTCTATGTTACGCTGGTGTGCATCGACATCCGCTTGCAATCTTTCCATTTTTTCCTGGAATTTAGGTACATTGCGACGAATGGCGCCACTTTGAGTACGGTATGTTTCTGGGTTAGATTTGCCTTCTTCATAAGCTTTTTTGGCTTGCTCAAGCGCAATTTTTTCTGATTCAAGTTCAGACATCAGGATTTTTTTTCTTGAGTTATCCCTGCTTTTTTGGGTTTCAGCATCAACTTTGGGGAAGTTCGCTGGTGCTGGCTTGCTTTTGGGTGAGCTAGTCTCGCTATTGTTTTGTGTGCCAAAATTAGTATCAGCAGGCTCAATATTAATTTTTTTAGCACCTTTTATTTTTACATTTGAATAGGTAACCCGCCCATCCGCGTCGACATGCTTATAGATTTCCGCATAACCTAAAGCGGGAAGAAAAAAAGCAAGCAAACAGATGCTAATAAAAATAAATTGTCTTTTCATACCAGTAGTTTAGATGAGACTGTTATTGTTAGCAACGAAGTTCTTATTAAATTGGTTGACTGCGATAAGCAAAAGAATGCGATATGTGATATACGCAACGATTTCGACATAAAAAAGGGCAGCCATGCTGCCCTTTTTTGTGCTAGATATAAATTAGCAGCTATAGTACATATCAAACTCTAGTGGAGTCGGTGTCATGCGTTGTTGTGTAACCTCATCCATCTTGAATGCAATATATGAACTTACCCAGTCTTCAGAGAATACACCACCACGAGTAAGGAACTCATGATCATTTTCTAAAGCTTGTAAAGCTTGCTCTAATGAAGTTGCAACAGTTGGGATTGCTGCATCTTCTTCAGGTGGAAGGTGATAAAGGTCTTTAGTTGCTGGCTCACCAGGATGGATTTTATTTTGCACACCATCTAATCCTGCCATTAGCATTGCAGCGAATGCTAAGTATGGGTTGGCTGTTGGGTCAGGGAAGCGCGCTTCAACACGACGTGCTTTGTCTGAATGAACAAATGGGATGCGGATTGAAGCAGAACGGTTTTTAGCTGAATATGCTAGTTTTACTGGCGCTTCAAAGCCCGGTACTAGACGTTTGTATGAGTTTGTGCTTGGGTTAGTGATAGCATTGAGTGCGCGAGCATGTTTAATAATGCCGCCAATGTAGTAAAGTGCAAATTCACTTAAGCCTGCATAACCGTCACCTGCAAATAGATTCTTGCCATCTTTCCATACAGATTGGTGTACATGCATACCAGAGCCGTTATCACCTAGGATAGGCTTAGGCATGAAGGTTGCTGTTTTGCCGTATGCGTGTGCTGTGTTAAGCACTACGTATTTAAGGATTTGCGTCCAGTCAGCGCGTTGTACCAAGCTAGCAAATTTAGTACCGATTTCACATTGGCCTGCGGTAGCTACTTCGTGATGATGTACTTCAACTGGAACACCCATTGCTTCCAGTGTCGTACACATTGCGGAACGCACGTCCATGAGTGAATCTACAGGCGGTACTGGAAAGTAACCACCTTTCACTTTAGGACGGTGACCTGTATTACCACCCTCAAATGTATCACCTGATTGCCATGCTGCTTCTTCAGAATTGATCTTAACAAAACTGCCACCCATGCCAACATCCCAGGCAACGCTATCAAAAATAAAGAACTCAGGTTCTGGGCCAAAGTAAGCAGTGTCACCGATGCCACTTGATTTCAAGTAAGCTTCAGCACGGTTTGCGATAGAACGAGGATCACGGTCATAACCTTTGCCGTCTGTTGGGTCAACAACGTCACAGGTTAGGATAAGCGTAGGCTCATCCATGAAAGGGTCGATATTGGCTGTTGAAGGGTCTGGCATTAGTTGCATGTCTGAAGCCTGGATACCTTTCCATCCAGCGATAGAGGAACCATCAAAAGCATGGCCTTCGGTAAATTTATCTTCATTAAAAGCTGATACTGGTACGGTGGTATGTTGTTCTTTACCGCGGGTATCAGTAAAGCGAAAATCGACAAATTTAATGTCATTATCTATTATTAGCTTCATTACGTTTGCTACAGACATTACAATCTCCTAATATTGAATGAATTGAAAATCGGATCTAAATATTATTTTAAAATAAAATTTAATAGTGGATATTAGCAGGAATTGTGCCATTTAAAAAAGCTTAAAATAGCGAGTATTCATAAGTTTTGCGAAGACTACCAATATCAATGCACATATATAGTGCAAAACATAAAAAAATGCACCAATGTTGTGCCTATTGTTGGGTATGATTGTTTGAT
>CAXIBZ010000207.1:0-3503 GCA_964022105.1 uncultured Methylophilaceae bacterium | reverse complement strand
AGAGACCATTTGATTGGCATTTCTCAATACATCGGTCGCGGTATTAAGGGCAGGTATAGCCTTTTCTGATACTTCTTCAAAGTTAGCAATTGTTTGATTTAATTTCACAATATCAATATTAGCTAACAGGCCTTCGGTTGTTGATGCAAGTTGTCCACTTTTTTGTAAAAGCACTTCAAATTGAGCAATCAGCTCTGGGCCCTTGGCCATTAAGTTATCAACTAGAGTGGGGCGTAGCGAAATAATACCATTTGATAGCAATATCGGCGCATTCTGGTTGTTATCGTTCAAGTCAAGGTATGCAATACCAGTGAGACCCTGACGGCGCAACTCTGCGTAGGCTTCAGTACTGAGCTTAAGCGTTTCTAGTACTTCTATTTTTATTAAGATTGTGGTTTGTGCTTTGGTGTCTAGAGATATTGCTGTGACTTTGCCAACATCAACACCTCGAAATTTTACAGCAGCTTCAGGGCTTAGCCCGGTGACGGGTAACTGAGAGTTGACTATATACTGTGTGCGTGGCTCTTGCGAACCAGTCATCCACCAGTATGCCAATACCATACCTACCCCCAGTATGAGGGTGAACACACCAACAGCAATGGCATAAGCTCTGTTTTCCATAACTTAATTATAGTCTTTCAAGTCTGTCGCGGATACTTTGAAAAAAGTTGATGACAAATGGATGGTCAATTTCAGCCAACTCATGTAGCGTGCAATCTGCAATGACATGTTTTTCTTCTAACACCACTACACGTTCAGCTAGCGAAGCAAGCGTATCCATATCGTGCGTTACAAAAAGCACGGTTAACCCAAGCGACTCTTTCAGTTGTTTAACTAAATCAATAAAGTTATGGCTTCGGTCGGGGTCTAGTCCTGCAGTTGGTTCATCTAAAACCAACAGCTCAGGTTCAAGCGCCAATGCTCGTGCAAGCCCAACACGCTTAACCATTCCACCAGAAATTTCAGCAGGAAGTAAATTAGCATGATGTGGTTCTAACTCTACAAGTGCTAGCTTATGCATCACTAACTTGTAAATTACTGACTCATCAAATTGATTTAACTCCCTTAGCGGGAAGGCGATGTTGTCAAACACAGAAAGCGCGGAGAATAAAGCGCCCTCCTGAAATAGCACACCAAAACGATTCATCAATCTTCGTTGAGCAACTCGGTCTATCAATAATAAGTTCTCTCCAAATACCAACACGCTGCCACTTTTCGGCTTAGTTAGGCCGATTATATGACGTAGTAAAGTTGTTTTGCCACAGCCAGATCTCCCAACTAATGCGGTAATATCGCCTCGTCTTACTTGTAAGTTAAGGTTATGGTGAACAACGTTATCACCAAACTGTGTGCAGATGTTTTGCAAGTCACAAATCACATCTTGCTTTAGTATGTTTTCACTCATACCCCAACACCACGCGTTAAAATGGCAAATACTGCATTGACAAGAATCACACCAGAAATTGCTGTCACAACAGAGCTTGTTGTGCTACTGCTTAAGCTCTCGGTATTTGGTCTAATTCGTAAGCCAAAATGGCAAGCAACCAGTGCTACAACAAAACCAAACATGAGGCCTTTAATTAAGCTCATCGTCAGATTGATTGGCTGTACGACAAAAGGCAAGAAATCAAAGAAAAATCGGTAGCTAATACCAAGCTCTAGATTTGATGCAAATGCGCCACCTAAAAGCGTCCAGCTAGATGTCCATAGCACTAGCAATGGAGCAACAAACGTCAACCCTAACACTTTTGGTAACACGACCCTTAAGGTACGAGAAATACCCATTGTTGTTAGTGCATCAATTTCATCCGTAACACGCATTACACCAATTTGTGCTGTCATTGCAGAGCCAGATCTGCCGGCCACTAAAATGGCCATTAGCACTGGACCAAGCTCACGAATGATACTAATCCCCAAAATGTTCACAATGTAAATGTCAGCCCCAAAAGTTTGCAATTGCTTGGACATTAAGTAGCCCATTACAACGCCAATCATAAAACCGAGTAGTGCCGTTACTGGTAGCGCATTGACACCACTTTTGTAAACGTTAGCGCTGAATTCACGCCAAGGAAAATCTTGTGGTCGACGAAATAAATAGGCAATTTCAATTAAAAGTGACATCAGTAACTGCATAAAATCGGTAAAATGATGCCAAACGTAGATGACAGACTTACCAATATTGTCGAAGGGTATTAACCAGTCAAACTTGGCTTTTTTAGAGGGTAGCGTTCCTATATGAATTAGCTGATTGAATAGTTCTAAATGCTCTGGTTTAAGTGAAATACGATCATCTAATTGGCCGCCCCATCCACATAAAAGCATCGCAGCCCCTGCCGCATCTAATTGTTCAATTTCGTTTAAGTCCCATTGGACGGTAGAATCAGCAAAAAAAGGCTGTAAAGATTCTTGAAGTTGAGCAAAGTTATTGGTAGGAACGCGTAATGACCACTGACCTAACAGCTGCACATGTTGTCGCTTTTGCTGGTCTTGCGTAACGTGAAAGCTCGCTTCAGCCATTAAAACTCTCCCCTGATTCAATTATACGCATTGGAAAATGCAACAAGCAAGTATTTAGAGCCCTTGGGAGCAATTGTCAATACTAAAAAAATTTCTACTGAATTTACCTAACACCCCTTAATTAAGACTTGTGTTTGCGATAATTAACATCCCCATGCAAGAACCAACCTACAACGACACCAACGGATAGCAGCAGAAACATGAGTAAAAAGCGCGACATTCTCATGCTACAGAATAAGAATTGAACCTCCACCACAGCAACATTCTTAATGATAAAGGTACTGCTAATCCAATAATTGTTAGAGTCAATATGAGCTTAAAATTCATTATAGTACCCTTCGCTTGGTTAAAACAGTGCTTATGTGTTAGCTTACACACTCATTATTTTATGTCTTCATTTTTTTAGCGACTAAGCATCGTTTCTTACTTTTAATTAAATTAAACTAGACATAAATTTAGAGATCTCCATTATCCTTATCCTAGATTACCTCCATATGCTTTATTTGAGTTTAGTTTTCAGATATGCATATTGGGCGGAAGGTGGTCTTTAAGCATTGGTTAGCAGGGTTTAAAAGTATCTCTTTCATCCATTTAATCCCATACAGGCCAACATCACCGTATGCTTGCTACATTGCGGAAGAAGTGGATTTTTCTGATTTATATTGGTTAAATTTATCTTCACTTTATAACAAAAATGCAAGAGCATTGCTTTTTGCCTCTTGCTTGTTTAAAAGCCTTATCATATTACTGATAACAAACTCTTTACCTTCGTTGTATTTTGAAAAATCAGATGGTCTTGCATGCTTATGAATAGTGCAGACCGATTGATTGCTAGTAGATTGAACCAGATTATTTTGAGTTTCTTTGAGAAGGGTTTCTAGATTCTTAATGATTCCATCATAGCGGATATTGAATGGCTTTTTAAGGTTCGTTAAAACGGTACGAATTGGAACCCAGATTCATTTATTCTTATTTGCCTGTCACTG
>CAXIBZ010000206.1:0-3510 GCA_964022105.1 uncultured Methylophilaceae bacterium | reverse complement strand
GAAGACCCCTGCACTATCTGCTGGTTTATGGTACCGCAATACACCTTCGACCCAAACATGACTCACTTGTTCGCGCCCTGCCACATAGACTAAATGTGAAATCGGATCAAAATAGGGATGCATATTAATGTCTGACAAAGCAACAGCGGTTAAATCAGCTGATTTACCAACTTCTATTGAACCAATTTTATCATCCAAACCAAGAGCTCTTGCACCATTAATTGTTGCCATTTCTAGCGCCTTATAGGCAGGCAATGTGGTTGCATCGCCACTTTCTCCTTTTGCTAATAATGCCGCGAGCCGCATTTCAGTGAAAACATCTAATCGATTATTGCTCGCTGCGCCATCAGTACCTAAACCAATATTAACCCCGTGTTGTAAATAGCGTTTTATTGGCGCAATGCCACTTGCCAGCTTTAAATTGGAGCTTGGGCAATGTGCAATATGACAACCATGTTCTGCTAGCATTTGCATTTCTATATTGTTCATATGAACGCCATGTGCGAAGGTCATATGTGGACCTAATAAATCCATATTAGCTAGTCGAGATAAAGGACGCAAACCAAATTGACTTTCACTTTCAGCAACTTCAGCTTGTGTTTCATGCAGGTGTGTGTGCATCGTGATGTTAACCTGATTAGCAAGCGTTGCAACGCGCATAAAGGTATTATTAGAAACGGTATATGGTGCGTGTGGAGCAAAACTAAAGGTTATCAGCGGCTGATTCCTTGAGTGATCACGCGCATCTAAGCCTTTCTTAATGTAATCATCTGCGTCATTTGCATATTGTGTAGGGAACTCAATTACTACCAAGCCAATATTAGCCCGCATGCCCATCTTAATACTCGCATTTGCAGCCTGCTCTGGGTAAAAATACATATCATTGAATGTTGTTACCCCACTACTCAACATTTCAGCTGCGGCTAACAGTGTTCCATCATAAACAAACTCAGGACTGACCAATTGCGCCTCTGCTGGCCATATATGATTTTGTAACCAATCCGATAACTCAACACCATCAGCAAGACCACGCATTAAACTCATTGCGGCGTGCGTATGTAAATTGATAAGCCCTGGAATCAAAACGTGTTCAGTTAAAGCAATTATTTCATCTGCCTGATATAGATTTACTGCTTCTGATATAGGACAAATATCGACTATCTCATCTGCGTTAATAACGACTGCATAGTGCTCAAGCAATACTTGACTAGGAACACCTGGGAAAAGCCAGCGGGCTTTAATGATTGAGTTAACCTGTTGCTTCATGATAAAACTTAATATTAGAGTAAGTGAAATTTCAGAATCATCATACCATTCTCAACATACTTTGCGCTCAAAAGAAATTTAAGAGATGTCAAATAGGAAACAATAAAAAAGCCCTGCTAAGCAGGGCTTTAGTTTACTAATAAATAATTATTTATTCACAACCAACTTCTTCAGTGTGCTCAGTTGAAATTTCAACACGGCGATTCGGTGCTAAACATTCAATCAAAGCTTTTCTATTTTTAATTCCTTCACATGCAAATACAGGAACAGCTTCACCACGACCCGTTGTAACAATCTTAGAAGGATCAACACCTTTAGAAGCTAAATAATCACCTACGGTTTTAGCGCGTGCCTCTGACAGTTTTTGATTGTACTCATAAGAACCTAATCGATCAGTATGACCGGTCACTAATACTAAAGTGACATCAGGATGTGAAAGAATTTCTGCTGCAGCCGAATCAAGTGATTCCTTACTATTACCACTAAATTCTGCTTTATCAAATGCAAATAATTTCTCTGCGTCAACCGTAATCACTCTTTTAGTTTTTTCGCAAACTTTCGCTACTGGTTCTGGTTCTGGAGCTGGCTCTACAATAGGCATTGGAGCTGGCTCAGGTGCAGCTTCAGCAACAACAGGTGCAGGCGCGCCAAAGCGAACGAACCCACCTAGGCTTAGAATATTGTTGCCGATTGTTTCTGTACTAGAATCAGTAGCAGCATCATTAAGAACTTTTGCACGACTGATTTGATGTCTTAAATCTGCTTGCAAGCCAAAGCTGTCGTTGATTAGGTATTGTGCACCCAAACCAACACTGGCTAGCCATGATGTTTTATCTTCATCGCGTGGATCATAGTCTAAATCATTTTTTGTTACACCTAAACCAGCAAGCAAGAATGGACGGAACTTGTCACGACTAAACATGTATAACGCATCTAACTCAAGCGCAGTACTTTTGTACTCACCACTTGTGCTACCTGAGTTTGATTCGTCCGCTTCTGCATAGCCAAAGCGACCCTGTAAATCCCAACTTTGACTTAACTCTTTACCAATAGTAATGTATGGACCTACTGCACCACCAGCATCAAGGTCGTTGTCGGTGTCAATAACCCCCATACCAGCGCCTCCATACCATGCACCACGATACATATCTTCTGCTGATGCAGAAAACGCTGTTAAACTAAGTGTTGCTGCTACAGCAAGACCTACTAATTTTTTATTCATTTATAACTCCTCAGTTAACTGCATTGCAGTTCTATATTTAAACCAAACTCTACCTACGAACTATACTTAATGTAAGCTAAATTTGCAAACTGGTGGCGTGAGATTGGCTCCCACAACCAATATCGCTGTTGTACTTTAACAACATAGCATTCACAGCTTCCACTTTTTTTTGCGATAGGCTTAAAGTGCGATTGCCTGCATCACAAATACCACCCCGCATACCAATAAAATCTGGATTTAATGTGATTAATGAAGTCAGGTGCTGCAAACCTACAGAACCTGCTAAGCCAGAAATTAAATGATGTTGCTTACATATTTCTGTAAATTTTTTGAGCTCATGCATTGATTGAAGTTCAACGATGGGCTGCCACTTTTGCTGTGTATCGACCATCGCGCCATAAAAACCTGCTGTTTGCATTTTGGTTATCAATGATAAATCCATTAATTTATCTGCAAAAAATACCGCTACTAATTTGATGCCTTGTAGTGTTAACTGCTGCATTTCAGCAAAGAACTGTTGATTCATAAACAGTTCGGTCACAGCTATTTTTACAATATCCACTCCAATGTCAGCATATCGCTTAATATCAGCGATGAGCGCTTCTATATTGCCATGCCCTTCCCCCACAGTTGCGCTAGTTAAAACTTGCTTATCTAATACTGCTAGAATCTTCTCAGCTTCATGCACGGGAAGCGCCCCCAAAGCACCTGTTCCTGGATCCTTTAAATCAACGATACTGATGCCAGCATACATGGCATGGAGGGCCTCTTCTACATTTTTTACACTTATTAACAATCGTGTCATACAGTACTATTCTCATAATATTGATTAATTTTCTCAGTCAACCAAGACCAAGCTTCCAGTTCTTTTTCACCTGCCGTTTTATCAATCGCTATTTGCAAATATTTAAGTTCTGATTGAATTTTTTCAGGCGCTAGCATATGTAAACGACTGGTAAGAACTGCCAGCTCAATCACAGCAGCTTGCGCACGATTAAAACCATTAAAGTCCTTATGATGCT